>NZ_DATHKG010000162.1:0-61488 GCF_035489435.1 Flavitalea sp. | reverse complement strand
CACCGGACCGAGTGGGAGGGGAGTTACCGTGTTTGTGAAAATCTGTCCTTCATTGTGTTCCTGCAACCAGGCCCGGTGTATCCTGTCTGCCTTGCTGTGGAAACGGTCAAAGCTCCACTCACTTTTTACAAATAATGCTATCAATATACAACAGGCTATTCCTACTCCGAAGCCTGAAACATTTATGATCGTATATCCCTTGTGGTGTTTAAGATAGCGGAGTGCCACTTTCAGGTAGTTTTTTATCATAATGCAGCCTTATTTGTAATGGTTATTGGTAACCCGGGTGTCATGGTCGTCTGAATACGGCAGATTTACGCAGTGAAAAATATGCCAGTTTACAATTATACTGCTTATCAATCAATAAGATCCAAGACAATACGAAAGTGTTCGTTTATGTTACAAAGGCTGTCCGTTTGCGATACAGCGAAATATCAATGAGAAAAAGAATTGAAGTTGTTATATTGAACAGGATTGACCGGTTAAAACCATGAAGGATCATCCATGAAGGATCATCCATGAAGGATCATCTATGAAGGATCATCTATGAAGGATCATCCATGATAAGTTTAACCTGGCTGACCCCGGCAACAAAGTCCGCATCTGAATGTCAAAAATTAATTGCATAATAGTAGAAGACGAACCCCTGGCGGTAAAAGTATTAACCGACTACCTGGGCCAGGTACCTTTCCTTGTGTTGCAGGCAACATTCAGGGATGCAATTCTTGCTACTGAATTCCTGAGAGAAAATACTACCGACCTTATTTTCCTGGATATCCATTTACCTAAATTAAAGGGGATGGCATTTTTAAAAACACTGGCTTCGCCACCTGCTATTATCATTACCACTGCCTATCATCAGTATGCGGTAGAGGCCTTTGATCTGAGCGTTACGGATTATCTTTTAAAACCATTCGACTTTGAAAGATTTTTAATAGCAGTAAATAAAGTAAAGTCAGCCGTTAAGGAAAAACCTGAGTCGTCAATAACGGCAGAATCAAAAGACTTCATTTTTTTAAATGTTCAGAAGAAGAAAGTGAAGGTCTTATTTTCAGAAATTGTTTACGTAGAAAGCCAAAGGGAATATATAAAGATCGTTACCACTAAAAATGAATTTATTTCCAAGATGAGTACGCATGAAATGGAAGCGCTGCTGCCACCCCGGCTTTTCAAGCGGGTACATCGTTCCTTCATTATTTCAGTTAGCAGGATAGATTGCTATACAGCTGAAATTGTAGAGGTAAATGGAATTCCTATCCCAATAGGCAGGGGATATAGGGATGTAATAGAAAATTTATGAAGTCATGGTCAGTTAATCTCAACATTCTTTTCATTGTCCTTTAAGAACAGGTCAATCAAACTCAGATCAGGATCCATTTTTATATACATTGGTTTTTCCTTACTAACGAACGATCCGTTTATTAAGCCAGCTGATACAGGAAAGTAACGGGTAACTT
Source organism: Flavitalea sp. (assembly GCF_035489435.1). Lineage (NCBI taxonomy): Bacteria > Pseudomonadati > Bacteroidota > Chitinophagia > Chitinophagales > Chitinophagaceae > Flavitalea > Flavitalea sp. Next base: position 60,031 of record NZ_DATHKG010000162.1, on the reverse strand, counting down.
CTTTGCCATCATCGGAAACGCAGGTAACAGCGATTTTTTCATCAACAGCTATCACCCGTTTATTTCCCTTTCCATCTTCAAGAAACTTTAAAACCTCGCCCCTGAATGTTACTTTATACCCTTCAGGAATTTTCGTACCGGAAACGGATTTCAACTTCAGATCGTAGATTATGATTTGTTTGAATAGTTCATCCACTTTGTGCTGCATTCCTGGTGGTGTCACCCCTCGCAACTCATCAAGGAAATCCTGCGTGGTGGGTGGAACTTTCGGATATGCGCGAGCGATTAACAGTGATGCAAGAGCGCGGTTCAATGCCTTTTCACCGATAAGGAGTTGAAGTTGATACAAAGCCACCAGTCCTTTATTATAAGCAAGGTGTGGGGTATTATAAGTTGTTTTGTAGATTGGTGTTTCCTGCGAATAGCTCCTGCTGCTTAAATAAGTATCGAGATGCTGCCTGACTATCTCAAGGGCAGCTTTTTTCCCATGTTCCTGTTGATAAATCATTAACGCAATATAATTTGCTATGCCTTCCGTAAGCAACCAGCCGCCTTCCCGGATTTCAGGGGTTATAGGTGTTCCGCCCCACCATTGATGCGCAAGCTCATGGGCAGCCAGGCCGTTGATAACATCATGTTCAGAACTATCGGACAGATTATTATAGAAGCCACCATTTTCTTTCATATAAATGATAGTTGGATATGCAGTTGCGGCAAACCCATCTGCAAACGCAGATATTTCTGCGAAACGTATTATCCGGTGGGGGTAGGCAACGAAGTTGGAATCAAAATAAGTTAATGTCCGCTTTGCCCCCGCAATCAGTTTGTCTGCGTTTACATTGTGCCTTTCATCAAAATAAATCTCTATAGGGATATTTTTATGATAAGCTTTTTTTACTTTATAGCGGGCTGAAGAAACCGCGAATCGAAATGGTATAGGCTTATCGGTAATATAACGAAAGTAGTGCTGGCTATCGGCTTTCCATTCATTCACCAGGATGCCTGTGCTGATTGCTGTCTGGTCTTCCAGTGTTGAAATAGTGAGATCCAGGTTTATATATCCATGGTCATAATCCGGCATTGATGGGGCTTCTACCAGTTTCAACAGGTCCTGGGGTGCCATCTTTCTTTTTGTTCTTTCGATGCTGTTTGTTATTTCATTGTCTTCATGATATCCGAATGAAGGAAAGTACCTGCTTATCCTGATAAAAGTACCATTCTCAATGATGGAGTTAAAAGCCTGGTGCCCGGTAAAAGTGGACCATCCTGAACTGAAACTGAATTGAATGATGCAGGTATCAGAGGGCGAAATGGGTTTAGTTAACACATACCAGTAATGATGAAAAGAGGTATCGTTTTTAAACAGGCCCGGGCTTTCGATCTTTATTGACTTAAGCGTGATCTCTGCCGGCATGTATAGCAGGATACTGTCTATATTGCCAGCGGTTTTATTTATGAGATGATATCTTCCGGAGACATGGTATTCCTGTTGGGAAGGTTTCAATTGGACCAAAGCTTTTACATCTGTAACAGTAAGCAACGGTAATTCTTTATATTGCTTATACTTTAGTTCATATTCCTGTTTCCATTCATTTAGTCTAGTCCCTTTCAGTATGTTGCTATTAATATGTGTTTCACGAAAAATATAATATCCGGAAATTGTTCCGATAAGAATCATAGAACTAAGAAGAACCTTTGTTGTTTTACTAGCTAGTCTGAACCTCCGTTGTATGATTGATGGCAAAATAAGTACTAATGCCACAGCAAGTGATCCATGGAAAATCATTTTCCAATGAAAAGCTGTTTTGTATCCACCAAATCCATTCATATCACCATAAAAGATTTGAAAAGGATCGCCTATCCTCAACATTGGGCTTGTTAGTCCTAACATAAGTCCAAAATTTGTGCTGGTTAAAAGGACGACGCCTGTCGCTATCGCAAGTCCGGCATATTTATTATTAACCACTAACTGGATGGACGTAATCAGCACTGTGGCTATCAGTAGTGGTAAAGCAGTAAAATAGAATAACGACAGGTAAATGGTAAGATCGATGATTTGGAAGCCATTGATCACCTGGAATACAATTCCTGCAATTATGCTATTTGCGATCAATAACAATGGTAGAGTCATAATCGAAACCAGTTTTGAAAGCACTATTGTTCCAGGATTTGCTGCCGTGCTGAGTTCGATGTAATGAAAGCCGGCTAATCGACTCTTCCAGATTAATTCCGCACTATAAAACAATATAACCAGCATGCAGTAAAATGGAATAGTTTCCATTATAGTAGAAACTATAAGACCTGTTCTCGCAAAATTACTTCCCAGTCTTGGATCACCGGCAATAGCATTGGCTATTTCAACAGATAAAATAAAGGTTAATAATATCAGTATAAGAACAAGAGGAATACCTTTCAATACCGAGCGAAGGTTCAGCTTTAGAGTACTTATGAAAACTGCAATATTGTGCCGGTATGTTTGTGTTTCAATACCTGCTGACCGATAGACAATATCCGGCCTCAAGGCTATCACCTTTGTAGACTTCTTTAACGGTTTGATTGGCTCTGTGATAAAAGAAAATCTTTTGTAGGAAAAAAGAAGCACTAAAAACGAGATAAGGCACCATATAACCCTGTTAAATAAAAAGTTTCCGCTCAATGAAAGTTGTTGTTCATTTCTTTCAACCGCTGTCCAGTATCGTGTTTGTTCAAAGAAAGCTGCCATTCCGAATGGATCCAGTTTGGCAAACAAAGACATTTGTTCAGGTGAAGCCGGGTTTGCACCCGCTATGAGTGGCGAGTTTGCATATATTGAACCAACTATGTAAAAAATATAAATACACAGGCCGGTGATATAAATGACGAGTTTATTTCGCGTTAACCAGGCTGTGCTGCAGATCAGGCTCACACAGAAAATGGCGTTTGGAACCGCAAGAGCCAATAACGGGAACAGGTAGTTAATCAGTTTGTAGCTACCGACTTTGTCTGGTGGCAATGAAGAGATGAGATGACCGACCCACAAACCCAATTCAGCCATTGCAATGCAAAAGCTTATTATGAACACCATCGCAATCACACGGGTAAGGAGATAAACATGTTTCTCAAGAGGCAATGCATATAAAACCGCAGCAAACCGGGAATCCTGTTCGCGCTGAAAAGAATGAGCCACAAGCAGGGTTGTAGCAAAGATCAGGAGTAAAGAAAAAATACCCGTTATATATGTTATCTCATAAGGAGAATTTTTATTGATGTTTGGAAAACCAATGGATGAATTTGAACCGGCTAATAACCCAATAATCAGGAAAATGATCAGATTGACATATAGCACTGGCCGACGCAAGAAAAATGACCCTTCAAATGCAAGCAATTGTTTAAACATAAGATTCGGTTTTATCCTGTTGATCTGATAAGGTGATGAAATATACATCTTCGAGGTCGGCCCTGACTGATTCAAAACCTTCACCTGGAAGGCCGCTGTTCAATACACGGATAATAAGTTTACCTGCATTAAGCCTGGAAGATATTACGCGGTGATTATCACGATACCGGGCCAGTTCAGATTTGTTAATTGTTTTGAGCCAGATTTTATTTTCCAGTTTTTGTAATAAGTCTGATGGATGACCCTTGCTTAATACGCATCCGTCTGCAATTACAGCCATATCTGTGCACAAATCTTTTACATCTTCAACAATATGGGTGGAAAGTATTACGATGATATGTTCGCCGATTTCACTCAGCAGGTTATTGAATCGGTATCTTTCTTCAGGATCGAGGCCTGCTGTGGGTTCATCAACGATGATGATTCGCGGATCACCTAATAGTGCCTGGGCAATACCGAATCGCTGGCGCATGCCACCTGAATAAGTGTTGACTGCCTTATGCTGGTGTTGCTGCAGATTTGTTTGTTCAAGCACTGATATCACCTGCTGTTTTCTTTGTGCTTTATCAACAACTCCTTTCAATACAGCTATATGGTCCAGTAGTACATAAGCAGATATCCGGGGATAAACACCAAACTCCTGCGGAAGGTATCCCAGGTTTTTCCGGATATAAAGCGGATCATCAATGATATTTACACCATTGAATTTGATGCTTCCTTCATCAGGTTTTTGCAAAGCTGCGATGGTTCGCATAAGCGATGATTTACCTGCCCCATTCGGACCCAGCAGACCAAACATGCCATTGCCGATCTCGAGGGTAACATCGTTGATAGCCCTTACCCCATTTGCGTAAGTCTTTTTAAGACCGTTGATTGTTAATATGTTCATTGTAATTTTTTCGCGATGCATTTGGTTAGGACATAGGATACCCGTTCCCGTTAGGGATAAAAAAAAATAGCGATATTGCGGTGTATTATTGTTCCCGGAACTCTATGATATCCCCGGGTTGACATTTAAGTTCCCTGCAGATTGCCTCAAGGGTGGACAACCTGATAGCCTTTATTTTCCCGGTTTTTAAAATGGAAAGGTTTACTGTAGTTAAGCCAATCTTTTCAGCCAGTTCATTCGACTTCATTTTTCTTTTTGCCAGCATTACATCCAGGTTGATTATGATAGGCATGTTATAAAGTTAAATCTTGTTCTTCCTGTAATAAAAGTCCCTGCCTGAACATCGCAGCCATGAAATAAGCAAATATTCCTATGATAAAATGAAGACAGGTGATAACAACAATATCAGCCAGCGACTCACCGATAAAAAAATAAAACAGCAGAATTGACAAAGGCACCACCAGGTTTAGTAAATAGAACCGGCTAAGATCTTTTACTGATTTAGGCGTAAATAATTTTTCCCTGCTGAATGCATAAAAAACTTTTGATAACAACCACAAGAAAATACCATAACCAAATAAAATGGCAAGCATGGTAAACATGTAAATGTTTGTGTCATCACCAATCAGGAATGGAGTTCTTGTGAATGGATAAAAAATATGAAAACTTCCCGGTTCAAATATTTCCAGTGGTACCCAGGCAGAGGGCGACAGTCTATAAGCCATAAATGCCACAAATGCATAAAGGCCGGTGGCCAGGTATAACCAGGCGGCTACCCTTGTGATATAAAATAAAATCCGTCCCAGTCGGCGAGCTGTTCCCATATTCGGTGTTTTTCAACACAAACATAAACAAATTAACGATAAACGATAATTTATTTATGTTTTATTTTTTTTTGGGATGCTGTTAGCGGGCGATTTCGTAAACATTTAAAACCTTACGACCGGGCAGCCATATTGTGATTTATTCCAGAAAGAGTAGGCGAGTCCGATTGAGTATTTGAAATATTTGTCATTCCTGTTTGGAGTACCAGACTTACTGTATCCATCAATGTAGTCGCTTGAAATATATCTGAATGAGGCCTCCGGTATTATTGAGAAACGTTCACTGATTTCGTAACGCATTCCAATACCAACCGGAATAACTGGTATTTGTGCCGGTAACGGTGTTGCAAGGTCTTCTTCAAGATCGGCGGTGACTGATGTCCCGACAAAATACTCGGGATTGTAATTACTGTAGTCACGGGTTACATTTACGAAAACTATGCCTGCACCTGCGAAGACATAAGGCTTCAACCTGCCATTGAACCTGGCTGGTATCCATATCAATGATGCCGCTAACTCATTTATACTGGTCTCAAACGCGAAATTTCTTTGTGAGCGCCATTCGGGTTTAGAAAATTTTGCATCATCTCCCTTTAATCTTCCTGTATTAAACTCTACCCTGGCCGATAGTGATGTTGTGATTTTTCGGGTAACCTGCATTCCGATTGCCAGGCCAGGCGTTTTAAATGATCCGGCATAGGAAGGGGCGAGATCACCCTGGTAAATATAGCTTCCCACATTTATACCAACTTCATATTTAAAAGGATCAACCTGTGCATTGACATCCTTTGTGGAAAAGATAATAAGCGTAGCTATAAAAATTGGGAGCTGGTAATTCATTTTTCTTACAGTTTTACAGTGACAATTGACCATATTGATACAAAAACATAATGCGCGATAATCAAATGTGTAGATGTTTACTGATCAGTAAAATGAATATTGTATTAATGGTGGTTAGATTAAATCAAAAAAGGTGCCTGTTATGGGTGGGGAGATTTTTACAACCCTGGCCCTTTGACTTTCATTGTCCAGGATGGGGTGCCTAAGACTATGTTTCGATGAATCCGGGATTTGTAACCGCGAACGGGTGGCGGGGAATGCAGTGCCGGCAAGTCTTGCTGCCTGGTATAATTAAAAAGTGAATATTACGTTATAATTACGATATCAAAAGCTATAATTGCAGTATCAAGAACTGTGAACCCTGAACCTAATCTTAGTCATATGCAAACCCAATACGAACAGCCAACCCAGGATATTCTCACACCCGAAGACTATCGCACCAGGGCTGACACAGGAAAAAGATTTTTGAATTATCTTATTGATGTGCTTGCCTTTTATGCATTAATTATCGTGGTGGGAATGTTTCTCGCACTCTCTTCACCTGCCATTGCAGAAAGCCTGGCAGAAACGGACACAGATAATTTTGCGCTGATCGACAATTTGTTTACACTTGTTCTATATGGCCTTTATATGTCTGCCGTTGAAGCGATATTTAAAGGAAAATCTTTGGGAAAGTTAATTACCAAAACACGTGCCGTAAATCTCGATGGAAGCCGCATTAGTACAAGTACCGCCTTTGCCCGTGGCTTTAGCCGGGCCGTGCCTTTTTGTGTTTTCAGTGCTTTTGGTTCGCCCTGTAATCCATGGCAGGATAAATGGACCAATACAATTGTGATTGATGAAAAATAAAGGGAGTTTAAAATAATGACAGTTTATTGCACGTTCTTTTGATTTGCTTTCAAAACCCGTAGAAAATTGCCACCCAGAATCTTGTTTATATCGCGTTTGGTGTAACCCCTTTCAACAAGAGCTTTCGTGATCAATGGATAAGTAGTGACATCGTCGAGTTGTTTAGGAGGTGCTTCAATGCCATCAAAATCAGAACCGATACCAACATAGTCGGCACCAACTAATTTTATGATGTATTCGATGTGTTGAATCAACAGGTCGAATGGTGCATGCAAAGATGCTGCTTCTTCTGCATATCTGGAAGCAATATAGTCATCCGCTAAATACTCCGGTTTACCACTTTGTCTCAGAGAATCCCATTCAGCTTTATGCTTTCCCAGGAATTCAGTTTTCTTTTTCATGAAATTACTGTCAAGGAATCCTGAGTAGAAATTAATCTGGATCACACCACCGTTTTTCGCAATAGCCCGGATCTGGTCATCCTTCAGATTTCGTTGGTGAGGGCACAATGCGTAGACGGAACTATGCGAAGCTATGATGGGTTTATTTGTGGTTTGTATCACATCAGCAAAAGTTTTTTCGCCTACATGACTGATGTCAACGATCATTCCCAACTTGTTCATTCGCTGAACAACCTGTTTACCGAGGCCGGTAAGTCCTTTTTGGGTTAAATCTTTTTTGAATGTTTCGTCAAATGCACTGGTGGCCCAGCTGGTAGAATTGTTCCAGGTCAGCGTCATATATCTTACACCACGATTATACAGGCTGTCTAATTTATTAATATCATCTTCGATCATATGACCACCTTCAACACCTGCCATCGCGGCAATTTTGTGTTGTCGTACTATCTTAGACAATTGCCGGCTGTTTGCAACCTTTACAATTTTATCAGGGTTTCTGTTAACTACTGCATCAAGAGTATCCAGCTGACGGTTTGCATATTGATATGGTTCTTTCTTATCCCCATCGCACCAGACTGAAAATAACTGGGCATCTAAACCTCCTTGTTTCCAACGGTTCAGGTCACTGTGCGTTTTGCCTTTAAGATCAGTATCTATGATCACACCCTTTTCGATATTTTGTGTAAGGATGTCATTGTGTGTGTCGATGAAGATTGCTTTCCGATGTATTTTTTGAAATGACTGTGAAGTTGCGTAATGTGATATAAAAATGCAGATCAATAAAGACAATCCTCTCATGGTATAGTTATATTTCTGTTTTGATAAAGACGCTAACGGTTATCTGCAAGTTTACAACTAAAATAGCATAGTGACAGTTAGGCCTGTAGATATCAGGCATCCAGGTTGCCGGACCCTGTAAAGTAACAGGATATATTGTTGGTCCGATTAAGGAACTGACTATGTTGTTGGCAAGTTAAGTAACTGACTATACATTGTAGGATTAAGTAACTGATTATATGGTTGGCGGGTTTTTTACGCGATAATTCAGGCTGGCAGTAGTGCCCGACGTTACGTCGATTGTAACGCCTGTAATGCTGTTAGCCATGCCGGAAGCCAGGAATACAGCAACATTTGTAATGTCTTCCATTGGTGGCAGTTTCTTGAGCATGGTATCGGCTTTCATTTTTTGAAGTACAGGTGCCATTATATCGGGGTGATTTTCTAAAGCCTCTTTGAAAACCCTGGAATCAGGAGAACCTCCTGAGCGTATATTGACAACCCTGATACCATAGATACCCAGCTCCGAAGCAAGGTTCCTGGATAAACTTTCAATAGCGCAACAGGTAGGTGCAAACCCGCCTGTATAAGGATAACCGATTCCTCCTGGAGTAGCTGTAAGGGATAAAATCACACCTGATCGTTGTTTCATCATCACTTTGCCCGCTGCAACCGAGGTAAGAAACCTGGTTTGCATGGAAATTGTTATCGGTTGTATAAAATCGGTGACTGACATGTCGACCAGGGGAATATCCTGGACCACATCGGTTCCGGTAAGATTAAAAGATATATCAACTGTACCTGCCAGTTGTACTACTTTGTTTATATGATCCCGGATAGCTATCTCGTCTGATGCGTCAACTTCGTCTGTTTCTGCCATTCCACCCGATGTCTTAATTTGTTCTGCCACTTTATTGACTGAATCAATATGCCGACCGGCTAAAAATACCCTGGCTCCGGCAGCTGCAAATGCTTTTGCAACTTCACCACCCAATGATCCACCCGCTCCGTAAATAATGGCATTTTTATTTTTTAGGATCATGTTTTTCTTTGGCTTTAGTTAAGTGAGTCGAACAGATATATCCTCAAACTTACGATTGAATATTCAATTAAATGAGTGGTGACTTACACTCACCACTTGTTGCTATAACCGGTCTTCGGGCACCTTAAAATAATTTTCCCTGGATGGAAGGCAAGGTCCTGTTCTCAAATGAGAACCTGTGGACGAGCTGCCATTTTTGGTAATGCGTAAGACGACGTAACAATATCATTTCGCTGGCAATAAAACTGCTGTTAAAGGTTGCGTCCTTATATTTCAGCCAGCTCTTTTCAAATACATCCGGCCTCAGTTTCCGGACGATGCCGATATGTGGCTGAAGCATGATCATTGGTTTTGTTTCCTTATTCACCTGCAATAGTCCCTTTGCATTGGAACGAATATTTTTAGCAAGGCTATTGATGGGCGAATTTTCATCCACTGCGATATAAATGGAGTGTGTGGGAAAGCTTCCAAAGTTTTGGAGTTTAATTTCTAATGGTGCAAAAAATGAAGCAACATACTGAAACATGTTGACTACTTTTTCCTCCATGGTTTCATATTGAAGAAATAGTGCAAGGGCGAGGCTGGGTCTTCCTTTTATTTTATGATGGGTTTCAAACGTTTTATGATAATCTTCCCTGATTTCGATTACCTCCTTCTGGAGTAAATGAGGCAGGCTAAGAATCAGGAAATATTCATAGACATCATATCCCGGCAATGCGGTGCCTTTTAGCTTCATCCGGTTCTTTAGGTCAATACAGCAAAACTTTTACCACTATACCGAAGCCAGACTTCAGTATATAAAATTCGTTGGATTCAAGCCTTATTAGTTCCATATTTGGAATGTAAGCAGTGGCCTCTTTAACATAAAACGATCATCTGCTTCTGAGTCAATATTCATCGCATTTATGGTATCTGTTTTTTCATAGTATTCTCCGGGTTCCTTTTCACTTGCCTTGATGATCCCCGAAGGCCGTTCGTAAGAATAGTTCAGGACAAAAGCATGACCAGCTTTCATATCTTCAAAGAAATGTTTATCCGGTGACTCGTTCTGTGCGGTATCTTTGAAACGGCACAATAGTATGGCCAGTTTCTGACTTCCCTGAGGTTTCATAAATTAAGGTTTAGAGGGTGATAAAAGAATTTACCAGCCAGTGGAGGTAACTGTTGTAAAGTTAATCTTCCTTTATTGGTTTACCTATACTCCAAACCGGGTGGTACCTACGGTTTTGCTAAAAAACTTCAAGCATGAACATCCGGCACCGCGGTCCGTAATTTGATTCCTTTATTCCAAAATATTTTGTACATGATCGTTAACTATTGTGAAGATGGCTGGGAGGTGATAACTCAAAGAACCCATGGAATAGTCGCAGCCCAACTTGCCTTTAACTGGCGTATCAAAGATCGGCCTGAGCGTTGGGTGGAAACGGTACTCGCGATAGCTGAACATGATGATGCAGAAAATGAACTGGATGGAGAGAGACTAGTTACTCCCGCTGGAGGGCCATTGAATTTTGACATGAAAAGTTTCGAACTCCCGCATTGCAAAAAATTAGCTTCCCTGACAATAACAAAGAGCCGTTACATTTCCCTACTTACCTCCATGCATATGGAGTTTTTGTATGGAGATGATGAGCCCGGATCCTCACAGGCAAAACAATTCCTGGATGAACAACGATCACTCCAGGCGATCTGGAGAAAAGAACTTAAACTTACCAAAGCAGAATCGATTCGGATCTACAAACTGGTTGAATGGTGTGATGCACTATCACTACTAATATGTAAAGGAGATATGCAGCCGGAAGAAAGAAGTCTCGAAATCAGCACTGGTCCTGATGACACGACTTATTATCTTACCCAGACAGAAGAAAATACTCTGACCATAAATCCATGGCCGTTTGAAGCAGATAATTTTATTGTCCGGTATGATTCAAGATTGATCAGCACAATACAATTTAATTCGTCTGAAGAGTTCAGAAAGGCTTTCCTTGAAGCATCAATAAAAGAAAAGATCTGGACGATCTCGAAAGCAGCCAAAAAAAATTCTACTGCTAAAGCCCGGAATAAGCTACAAAAATAATAGTTGGATAAATATTCCCCGTAACATGGATTATACATAATCCCCATTGAAGCAATGTTAAAAAATTTGATTGGTGGAAGAAATTAATAGTTAAGTCTACAAAAAATGTAGACTAATTAGCTATATTTGTTGAATCATAAATTGTTGTAAATAATTCAATATAGCCCTGTGGCCGAATGGTAAGGTAAAGGTCTGCAAAACCTTCTACGGCGGTTCGATTCCGTCCGGGGCGTCAATTCATGGGACACAAAAAAAACCATCCCTAAAGATGGTTTTTCTATATTTATTATTTTGCTTTTTGATTGCCTGTTTAAACCGTATTTGTCCAGGCTTGTTTGTCTGGTGATTCCCAACTGTTTTGTTCAACACGGGTAAACGCCGATGGATCAGACTCTTCCCATTTTGTTGCCAATGGTCAGCGCCCGATCCATGTAAACCCGGAATTATCAGAAATTTCATACGCTACGATTTTGTATACTCTACAGGAGGCGGTCAGTCCCGAGCCAGTAACTTCTGAAGAGACTGTTTTTCTCAGAATAACGGGATAATCATTCGCTTCCGTTATCTTGATTTCTTTTGGTTCAAAACCATTTAAACTGAAAACAAAAACGGTATCCTGATTTTCGACATCAATGTAAAATGCACCATCAGGCTGAGTACCCGATATTTTCTTTGTGCCTTTGATAGTAACTGAAAAGGGGTCGCAAAACTGCGACCCCCTTGTAAATCTTTGTTTTAAATTATTATAGTTGCACTTTGGCTATTCTTTTAATGATGACTTTATTGCCAAACTCAACTTTTAAAGTATACACTCCATTGTTCAACACACCGAAGTTTGAAATCTGGATTGGTGTAATTCCTGCATGAACATGTTCATTGGTTGTTTTCACTATACGTCCAAACTGGTCAATGATAGTTATCCTGGCATTGCCTTCAGCAGGAGTGATCAGGTCAAAGCTTACCTGTTGGTAGAATGGATTGATAAGATTCCTGATCTCAACATCAAGTTTGGCAGGGCTCAACAAAACGACCCTTGTATATTCCTGCCCATTTGCTTCTTTCACAAGCACGCGAAAATAGGTCGCTGATTTCAATATCTCAGGATCCGTGAAATAGTATCGTTCGGCTGCACTCGATGCGGTCTTTCCCCTAATGGTAGCAATGGCTTTATAACTTGAACCATCCATACTTTTTTCAACGATATATACCAGTCCGGCTTCCTCATTTGTACCTGACCAGCTAAGATTTCCAAAGTTGTTCTTCAGCCTTCCCGTAAGTGGTGTCACCCTCGTCTTCAACACATACATACAGTTGTTTACCATGATCTGGATAGTTCGGATAGCGCGGAATGAACAATTTATGTCCGATAGATTATCGGCTGAGCTCGCAACCCTTAATCTGAACTGGTTTCTATGTGTTGCTGAATCTCCCGGAACAGCTGGTCCCTGTGCTGTGTATTCATGGTTGCCGCTAACAAGCGCCGGGATTGTATTGCCTGCATATCCTGTACTCAGCCAGGTAGTACCACTATCAACACTTTTTTCCCAGATCCAGTGAGTAAAGTTGTCGTAATAACTGATTACCTGGGCAGATAAGGTCCGGCCATCGCCATAACAAATTCCCACTACTGAACTATCCGGATTTGTAATCAGTGTTGGCGAACAGGTTGCAACACCGATATCATCAATGGCCCAGTCATTACCACCACCGCCCGGTGCATTGTTCCTGATAAATATTACCATCTCTGTTTCCGTTGGCCCCGTTCGATAGGTGAATCCTTTTTTGACCCATTGCCCGGTATAAGCCATGTCACCGGTTGTATAATAATCATGACCGTTTATGTTGAAGGTGAGGTTAGGATGTACGCCTGATGAGTCACCGGGGCCTGTTGGAATATAATTAGCGGTGCGAGCGCCCACGCCATTTGAGTCAACACCACATTTGCTACATATGTTTCTAAACCATGCTGAATACTCATAAGATGTATTCGGACAAAGATTTCTTACCGTATCCTGGAAAGCAGTGTCGGCCCGGTATGCAGCATTGATCACTACCATATAGCCACCGCTCGCGCCGTTGTTGACATCCGCTGGCAGATTACCGGCCAGCGGGTCCGATGCGCCGGTGTGGTCACCAATGATGTCCCAGACATCGTAAACCCTTGTGGTACTTCCTATCGGATCATTTGGGTTGATCGAATAATTAGCCAGACTGTCGGAACTGGTGTTATTAGACACGCCATAGAAGTAGTCACCGGGTGCATTGGTCGTAAACCTTGCATAGGTATAGTTAGTGGGAACTTTGCCGGATGATTCGCGGTTTTTAGTGGTGCCGCTCCCGAATGTACCACCGTATTCAGAAAGAATTCCGTTTGTACCAATTGTATTAGTACAGATACCATAGTTCTGATAGACCATCGCCGGAGTCGGGCCGTAAGCGATAGCCACTGCTGAATTGAATGCGTCAGTTACATTGAAGTTGAATGTTCCGCCACCCAATTGCAACACCGTTGCAAACGGAACGCTGTTTACATTCACCCGGAAGGAAACCATGATTACACTACCTGGCTTATCGCCCTGTTTCATCATACCACCTGAAGTCTGGGACGCATCTTTTCCCAGGTTAATTGTTACGTTAGATCCTGAGATTGTACCGGGATCTCCATCAGCAGCATCCGTCCATTGTCTGAATATTTTTCCTTCGTTTGTCAGAATTCGTAGCGTGCCTGGGACATAGGTGGTATTAGTAGGAATAATATCATTATAGGAAGCATTGTATATCGAGTTTCCGCGCAGATTAAACACTGCTCTTATTTCAAGTTCATCGCCCGGTTCAATGGTACCGCCCCCTGCTCCTTTAGTGATATTTGCATAAGTCTTACCATAATGATAAGTGGCTAGCAGTGGAGTTGCTATACAGATATTAAAATTCCAGGTAACAACGGTTTGTGCCGTTGTCGGCTCATTGCTGTATACTCTTACATAATAAGTTTGTCCCATCGTAAAACCAACGCCGGTCGGCACGGTAGTTAAGGAATTCACCGTTGACCGATTGCAGTTAATATTTGTGAATGATCCGCAGGTGCCTTCAAGAATCTGAACTCTCAGCCCTGAAGCTGTAAGTTGTGCGCCTGCACCGGTCATACGTACCTCTTGGTAAGGTTGAGAAGCAACAAATTTGTACCATACATCCGGAGACGCAGCATTACCGCAGTCACCGGGAATACCTGGTGAGCTGTTTGCGTTCATCAGGTTCCCGACGGTATTCGCACCGCAGGTATTAGTATTACTGGGGATAAGATCGGTTGCATTCACGCAATCATCGTTTGCGGGTGCCGGCGGTTCATTTATACAGATGTTGAATCCGCTGTTTTGTGTATTGGGTATAGTTGCAGCGATAGAATAAATCCTGACATAATATGTTTGACCCGGTACCAGGTTTGCAAGGTTCCAGGTTGATCCTGTTGAGCAACCGATAGAAGTAAAACTTCCGGGTGTACCTGACAGCACCTGGATGCGTGCGCTGCCGAATGCCGAGCCAAGCCCTGAAAGGGTGATAGTAGGATTGACTCGCTGAGCTGTAAACCGGTACCAGACATCATATTTGTCGGTACCTGTACAGGCAGTACCACCAGGGATCGGGTTATACATTGCGTTGCCAACTGTACCGGTAACATTCACGCAACTTCCTATGACAGAAGTTAAATCAATAACACCGGCTGGCTCATCATTAACAGGAGTTGGAGGATCCGTTATACAAATATCAAAATTGGCATTTGCATTTGGAGTTGCCACAACACTAAGATGAGCCCTTACATAATATTGAGTTCCGATTGTAAGATTCATCGCAGCTGTAATTGTACTGGCCGCATTTACACATGACTTTGTGATAAAGGTTCCAAAACTACCTTCAAGGACTTGTATCCTTAAATTCGTGCCTAAAGCCGAGCCGGGGTTTGAAACTGTTATTATTGGATTGGTCGATTGCGCGATAAAAGTGTACCAGGCATCTGGTCCCGTAACATTACAAATTGCGGCATCCCCTGATGTTGGAATGGTATTCGCCAGGGTCCCTGTTGTGGGCGTAATACAGGTAGCTCCGGATGTCAGTGCTATTGCGCCTGTGTAATTATCATTTACCGGTGGCGGAGGATCTGTAATACATATATCGAAACCGGCATTAGCATTAGGTGTTGCACCTGAGTTGAGGTAAATTCTTATGTAATATTGTGTACCTATTGTTAGTGTTAAAGGAGCAGTCAATAATGTCGCAGCATTGTTACAGAATTTAGATGTAAAGGTGCCGAATGTTCCAGTCAGTATTTGTATACGGGCATTTCCACCGAAGCCTGATCCTATGTTTGCGACTGCAATTACCGGGTTCACCGATTGCGCTGTAAAAGTATACCATACATCGCCGGTTGTTGGCACACAAAGGGCCGGGTCACCGGAGGTAGCGCTTGCATTAGCCAGGTTCCCCGTTGTTGGTGTAATGCAGGTAGTTCCCGATGTTATTGCTATGGCGCTTGTATATGCGTCATTCACCGGTCCGGTTACATCCGTTATACAAATATCAAAACCGGCATTGGCATTTGGTGTGTTGAATGTACCGTTAAGATGTATCCTTATGTAATATTGGGTTCCAATAATTAACGATAGAGGGGAGGTCAGGGCTGAGGCCGGAGTATTACAAAATTTTGTTGTAAAACTTCCAAATGTGCCTGCGAGAACCTGTATCCTGAGATTTCCTGCGAGGCCTGCTCCAGGATTGGTAACTGCAATTACAGGGTTTACAGATTGTGCGGTAAAAGTATACCAAACGTCACCTGTTGTTATATTACAGATTGCTGCATCTCCGGGAGTCGCACTGGTATTGGCCAATGTGCCTGTTACCGGTGTAACGCATGTTGCTCCGGATGTCAGGGGTACTGCACTTGTATAAGTATCGTTTGAAGGGCCGGTTACATCTGTTATACAGAGATCAAAATTTGCGTTCGCGTTAGGGGTACTAGCAATGCCATTAAGATGTATTCTTATGTAATACTGATTGCCGATAATAAGCGACAGGTTTGTTGTTGCCAGTATTGCCGGTGTATTGCAAAATTTTGTTGTAAAGGTTCCAAAAGTGCCGGTAAGTATTTGTATCCTCGCGTTGGCGCCAAAAGCAGATCCGGGATTTGTAAAAGATATCACTGGGTTCACGGACTGTGCGGTAAATGTATACCAGACATCACCGGTCGCAACGTTGCAGATTACAGGATCGCCTGAAGTGGGACTTGCATTCGCCAGGGTTCCTGTGATGGGGCCGATGCATGTAGCGCCGGAAGTTATAGTTATCGCAGTTCCATAATTGTCATTTAACGGTGCAGTTACATCTGTAATACAAATATCAAAATTGCCCAGTGTTGTTGGAGCAGTGGCACTGGTTGAAAAAACCCGGAGATAATATGTTGTTCCGATAGTCAGTGACAAATTTGCTGTAAGTGCTGCAGTGGTAGTACCAATATATTTACTAACCATTGTACCAAAGGTTCCGGACAAGACTTGTATACCTGAAGCGGTAAAGTTGGATTCAATAGCAGATACATTTATTACAGGGTTTACTGAAGTCGCCGTAAACTGGTACCAGGCATCATAACCGGTTGGGGTATTAATCGCTGCATCTCCTGCAGTTGGTGTTGCATTTATAACTGTTCCTGCAATATTTGAACAGGTCAATCCCGGAGTAAGTATAGTTGCACCTGTATAAAGATCATTAACCGGGGCCTGGGCAGAAACAGTGAAATTGCCCAGGACTGTCATTAATAATAGGATGACTATTCTTAGTGGCCACTTCACAAGGGTCGGGTAGGTTTGCACGGATAGGTGGATTTAAGGTAGATTTGAAACAGTATAAAACCAGTTTAGACCCGGCCGCGTTGCATTAGTATTTTTACTGTCGATTGGGGTTTTTTACTATTGCATGAGTCAAAACACATATTAGTTTTACATTGCAATTAATAACGGGTATAAGAGAATAATATTATATTTCGCGAAATAAACCAGTAGCTGAATAAATAAATATCCTTAGATGATTTAGGAATATATACAATCTTATTTTATCTGTTCACGTTATTAAGTTCACGAATCCTTTAACCCAACCTATGAAACACCCATTCATTCTGGCGCTAGCGTTATTATTATGTTCAGTTTCAACTATTGCGCAAGTACCTGTCAACGATCTTTGTGCAAATGCTACCACATTAACATTAGCTCCAGATTGTTCTCCTACGGCAGGTTCCCTTTATAATACTACTAACACCACAACAACAGGAACAGGTAACTGCGGTAGTAAAGCAGATGTTTGGTACCGTGTTACCGTCCCAGCTCTTACGAGATCGATGTCTATTACTGTTACTTTGACATCGACCAATACTCCTTTAACTACCAGTAATACATATATTGAGATGCTGAATAATAACAGTTGTCCGACCGCGGGTACACATTCAGGTGGCTGTAACAATATTTCATCCCCCAGGACATACCCGGTAAATGCAAGCACAACTTATATGTTCAGAATCTACACAACAAATAATATTACAAGCTCACCGGCGAACGCCTATAATTTTAATGTCTGCGTAACTGCGAACGATAATTGTACAACCGCGAGTACCGTTCCACCAGGCTCTACATTGGATGGATCCTTGAGAGGAGCATCGGCCACGACCGGAATACCTACCGGCTGTACTGGTGCACCGGATGATGATGTATGGTATAAGTTTAACCCAGTACTTGATTATGCAACGATTTCTCTCAGTAATATTGGTGCTGACCTTAATTCTGCGGGACCAAGGATGCAATTGTTTAGGGGAACCTGTGCTTCTTTAACTTCAGTTGCATGCGGGAGTACAACCATAAATGTAACCGGTTTGTCAACTACGGAAACCTATTACTGCAGGGTATATTCAAATTCTACAGGCCAGAGCGGTACCAACTATGGTTTCAGATTTTCTGTGATGCCGTCTGCCCTTACCAGGGTTACAGGAAGCAGAATGAACGAAGTCTATAACCAGCAGATAATTTCCTCACCTCAATTGTTAGCAGATCCATGGGAAGTAACCTACGGTCCCGATAATCATTTATGGATAACGGAATCAAAAGGCTATAAGGTTTATAGGGTTAATCCGGTAACGGGTACCAGGGATACAATTTTAGATATTTCGCAAAACAGTACCACCAGTCCGGATGTAAATTTCAGGTGTCAGTTCAACAATGGAAGCGGTGCTCAGGGAGGACTTGCAGGCATGGCCCTTCATCCGAAATTCCTTGATGCAACGGCACCTCAAAATTATGTTTATTTATCTTATGTCTATAGCATGACCAGCTCCACAGTATTTACAAATCGCCTTGTGAGATTTGAATATGATCCAGCTACTAAGAAATTGTTGTCACCAGTTTCATTATGTGACACGCTTCCAGGGAGCAGTGACCATAACTCGCAGAGAATGATAATTGCCCCAGTGGGAGGAGTTGATTATTTATTTTATGCGGAGGGTGATATGGGTGCAGGTCAGTTTGGAAATGCCACGCGTACACAAAATGCTCAGAATATCTTTTCATATGAAGGTAAAATTCTTCGTTTTAACCTCGAACCCGACGGAGATGCCGGTGCAAGAGATCAGTGGATCCCCAGCACCGGTTCCGGACATGCAACTAACCCATACAATGCAACTGTGGGCAGACAACATGCCGTCTGGGCAATTGGTATTCGTAATAACCAGGGCTTTGTTTATGATCCCATTCTCAACAAACTTTATGGATCGTCACACGGTCCTTTCAGTGATGATGAAATTAATGTAATCGAGAGAGGCAAAAATTATGGACATCCGATAGTTATTGGTTATGCCGATGGAAATGCAAATGGAACCACGGCCGGCGCATCACCGGGAATGAATCCAGCTTATCCGTCATCATGTCCTGATATAGTTGATGAGGTGGTAACGGCAGCATCTTTACCAAATTATAAAGAACCTTTGTTTTCTGCTTATCCGAATTCACTGGTGTTCCCTACTCTGAAAGGTCTATGGGATCAGATGCCGGTATCAAACAATGGAATATGGCCATCAGAAGGATGGTCAGGTTTGGATTTCTACACAAACACGGTGATACCCGGCTGGAAAAGATCACTGGTAGCTTCATCTCTTAAATGGGGGCGGCTTGTGAGAATAAGGCTGGATAAAACAGGCGACAGTGCCGCATATAAAAGTCGCGCAAATAACACATTTAAACAAGATACAGTAAGTTATTTCGGAAGTATCAACAGGTTTAGAGACCTCGCCTTTGCACCCAACGGCAAGGACATTTACGTGATAATGGACAGATCGACCTCAACCTCTGGACCCAGTGCCTTATACCCGGTTGTTCCGGCATGCCAGGGCTGCCTTCAGAAATACAGTTTCCTGGGATATGAAGACCTCGCAGGTCAGAGTTCCATTGATACTTCAATCGATGTGACAGACGGAATAGTGAATACCTGCAACACCGGTACTACCGTGATTATTGATGATTCAAACAAAAGTCTTTGGGTTCCCATAACCGGTCCTGATGGAAACATCATGGCAGAAATTTTCCCGAACAATCAGAATCTGGGAACGGTTACTTCTTCGTTTTATAAAAATTCTGGTGCTTTGAGAACGAGGAATGGTTCAAGCTATGCAGACAGGAATGTTACGATCACACCGCAAAACCCACCATCCGGAATGGTTAAAGTGAGGATCTATCTGAGCAAAAAAGAATACCAGGATTTCGATGCTAACGCTTTAAGCGGTATCACGGGACTTTCAGATCTCCGCATCCATAAAAACAGTGATCCATGTCAGAATGCCATTGCAGCAGCGACTTCTATCATCAACCCTACTTTTAAAGTAGAACATGGAGATAGTGCTTATGTATTGCAGGCTGATATATTAGGTTTCTCAACATTTTATATTGGCTCAACTAACGTGTTGTTACCGCTTACTTCGCTCAACTTCAACGGAAAGTATAAGGATGATATTTCTTACCTGAACTGGGAAACTTCAAATGAATCAAATACTGATCATTTTGAAGTGGAGCGCAATACAGGTGAGGGTACTTATACAAGCATCGGAACAGTAGAAGCCAAAGGAAATGGCAGTGGAAAAACCAGGTACACACTAAATGATAATGAAGCTTCAAAGCTTGGCACATCAAGATTATATTACCGTTTAAAGATCACAGACAAAGATGGTTCATATACTTATTCCAATGTTGTGGTTGTAGATATACCCGGTACTTTCATTACCCGTATCTCTATCTTCCCGAACCCTGCTGATAAACAAACAACCGTGCTGATCTCATCACCGGAAGAACAAAAAATTACATGGCAGCTTGTTGATGTTACTGGTCGCAGCGTCATAGCTAAGGATGCGGTTCTTAAGAAAGGTGAGAACAGGATAGTGATAGATCTGAACAACCTGAGAACAGGAGTTTACTTCCTGCAGGTGAAGGGACAGTTTGTAAATGCACAGGAGAAAATCCAAAAGCTGTAACCAGATCAGACCTGATACGAACCAATAAATAATATATATACTTCAAATAAAAGATCCGCCATTTCCGGTGGATCTTTTATTTGAAGCTTATGTAGCCGGTTCAAAAGCCCTAATTATTTATCAGGTCTATCATGAGATTAAAAGAATCCATGGAGCCCGAATTATTTATCTTGAAAGGCTTCACGATATAGCCTGATATTCCAAGCCTGTTCACTGCATCCCGGTCCACATCTTCATCAGAAGTTGTAATAATAAAGCATTTTAAATGTTTCCATTTTTCAGTAGCTCGCACTATGCTTAAAAACTCCAGGCCATTCATTTTTGGCATGTTGATGTCTATCAAAACAAAGTCAGGTAATTGTTCCATCTCAGGCGTTCCTTCCTTGTTAAGTAATTCGATTGCTTCTTCACCATTTTTTGCAACGAAAAGTGAATAAAGAATATTCAGTTTATCCAAAGCTCTTTTTAGATCCATCATGTCTAGCCGGTCATCCTCGACGAGCAAAATATTCCTGATTTTCATACGTTCATTTTTATTTTTCCTGATTCACTTTTTCCAGGTAAATGAAAAGATTGATCCTCTGCCGGGTTTTGAATTTAATTTGATTTGTTCTTTCCTTGCATCAATTATCTTTTGCACAATTGCCAGGCCCACACCGGTGCTTTCGAAAGTATCTCTTTCCCTTAGTGTTTGAAAAATCTTAAATATTTTGGCTTGATGACCGGCTGCAATTCCAGGTCCGTCATCTTCTACAAAAAATTCATAGTAAGAAGGATATTCTTTGCTGTAGATCAATACCCTGCCATTTTTTTTATCGTGATATTTTATAGCATTGTTTACCAGGTTTGAAAAAACCTGGAATAAAGGAATTTTCTGTGTTAACAAATTTGGTAAATGCCTGTCTATTTCGATTGAAATGCCAGGATCTGATGTTTGTGCCTCTACTATTTCGGTAACCAGGTCATGTACCTTTACATGTTCAATTTCATTTGATTCCGTACCAGTTCTTGCATAGGAAAGTATTCCTTTTATCAGGTTTTCAGCTCTGATTAAGCGTCCATGGATTAGCTGCAGATACTCGTGCACTTTTGGAGGTAACTCATTACCATGATCTTCTTCAATCCAGGACACCACATTTCCTATTCCGCGCAGGGGCGCTTTCAGGTCATGCGAAACGATATGGGCGAACTGATCCAACTCCTCATTTTTTCTTTTTAATAATGCGAAATTTTCAGCGAGTACTTCAGCCATATTATTTAACGATGTTGAGAGGTGGCTCAACTCATCATTTTTATTATCCTTCATATGAACTACATAGTTGCCACTGGAAATGGTCCTCGCCATTCCGACCATTTTCAATATTCTTTTTGATAGATTATATGCAAGGGTTCCGGCTATAAGAAAACCCCCAATGATAGAAATGAGGGTGAGCCAGAAAGAAATTCTCCGGGTTGAACGTATGGAATCTGTCAGTATTTCTTTTTGAACTTCCCGCCTGGCGTATTCTTCATTGATGAAACTCCGGAGATCAGCCTGCAGCCTTTTGAATACGGGGCTTTCACCTGAAAGCTCTGCTATATCTTTATTCAACCTGACTGTATCTGCTTTTAATTTTCCGGTTATCTTTCGTCGGATAATGTCAGCAAACAAAGCTGAGTATTCTTTCACCCATTTATGATCCAGCTCCCTGATAGCCGCAAGCCTGTCCTGCTGCCTCGCGTCATCAAGTAAAGTATTAATCTCTTTGAAAATGCTATCGTTTTCATATGTAGTACTTTGAAAAGTCTCGTACAGGGATTTATCTTTAGTGAGAAGATATCCTCTGCCAACACCTACCAGGTTTAATATATTTCTATGATACCTGTTGCCTTCCCTTACAATAGTTGCAGAACGGGCCAGGAAGTCTGTCTTTTCCTGCACCTCATTATATTGATTGTAGTTTATTAAGGTTGTGATAGAAAACAACAGCAGGATAAATAAAAAACTCAAAAGAATCAGATAAGATATTTTCATATAGGTCTTTCTTCTATTGGGTGTGAATTTGATTCGCAGGTTTTTTCAGCTACAAAGGGACAAATCTAAGATAAGTTGTCTATCAATCATGGATTTTGATCGGGGGTTTACCGGATACATAGCTTAAATAAGTCTTGCCGAAAGCTTTAGTAAATTGTGCTAATAAGTTTACATTTATAAAAGCACTAAACTAAAATCATATCTGTGTTTAAATCATTTGTTAAGTATGGCCTGCTTGCCATGCTGGTATTCCATTTTCTCAGCGCTTTCCCGCAGGCGGTTTCGCTCACGTATTCGAAGGATAAAACGGTGATTGCCCATGGGCAGTCCATATTTCAGCAAAAATGTGCAGCCTGTCATAATTTTAAACAACAGGGTATTGGGCCTAATCTGTCCGGCATTACTTCGGCAATGCCTGCCAAATGGATATCTGATTTTATTCATAACTCGCAACAGTTGGTAAAAAAAGGGGACAAGAGAGCCGTGGCAATTTTTAATAAATATAAAGTGCCAATGCCTTCTAATGCCGACCTGGATGCCACTGATATGAATGCGTTGCTTTCCTTTATTGATACCCATAAAAAGTCACTTGCCGATCAGGCCAGACTCGATAAAACCGCGGTTGGCCTCGGTCCTGTTAAAGTTGATCCCCTGCCGGCAAGGATCATAAAATCGAACCTGGTTTTGCAACTGGAAGAAGTTATGACCGCGCCTCCAAGTGCCGACAAAGTCCCTACGGCGCGGATAAACCAGATGACCGTATTGAAGGGTGAAAAGGAGAGGGTGTTTCTCGCTGACCTCCGTGGCAAACTTTATTTATTCCGGCATAACACCATGCAGGAGGTTATGGATATAAGTAAATTGAAACCGGCGTTTATACATACACCTGGACTTGCCAGTGGTTTGGGAAGCTATGCTTTTCACCCTGGGTTTAATACTAACGGCCTTCTATATACGACCCATACTGAAAAAGCCGGATCAGCATTAGCTGATTTTCGATATCATGATTCAATACGGGTTGCACTGCAGTGGGTAGTTACTGAATGGAAAGTTGACAGCCCTTTATCTGATACTTTTGTTTGCAAGGGAAGGGAATTGTTCAGGATTAATATGCCTGTTGAAATCCATGGCATGCAACAAATTGTATTTAATCAACTGGCTACCCGCGATTCAGCTGATTATGGTTTATTATATATTGGCATAGGTGACGGAGGTTCAGCCGAAAATGGACTTTCATACCTTTGTAATTCCAACACCAAATTATGGAGTTCAGTGTTGCGTATAGATCCTGCCGGGAATAACAGCGCGAATAAAAAATATGGAATTCCATCGATCAATCCTTATGCCAATGATAAGGTTCCAGGAGCTGCCGGCGAAATATTCGCAAGAGGCTTTCGGAACCCCAACCGGATCTCATGGTCACCGGATGGAAAGATGCTGATCTCTGATATTGGCTTAAATAATATTGAAGAACTAAATATTGGATTTGCCGGGGCTGATTATGGCTGGCCCGCGAGAGAAGGTACATTTCTGCTGAACTATAAGGGCCGGATGAATGTAGTTTATACATTACCGGCAGGGAAATCAAAATTCATAAACCCGGTTGTTCAATACGATCATGATGAAGGCAATGCTATTTCCGCCGGCTTTGTTTATACCGGTTCTATTCCACTGCTAAAAGATAAATATGTGTTTGGCGATATCGTCAGGGGCCGTGTATTTTATGTAGAGAACAGTTCATTAGTGCCCGGTAAGCAGGCTAACATCAAAGAGTTCAACCTGGTATTTGATGATAAACCATCTACTTTTTTAGAAGTCACCAAAAACAGCAAAGCGGATCTGCGTATTGGAATCGGGGAAAATGATGAAATGTATCTTTTTACGAAGACCGATGGCAAAATCTGGATCGTCAGGGATTGCAGGGCGAAATAAAAATCCCGGATGAAGAATCGTCCGGGATTTACATAAGCCTTTAAAAGAATGGTTTACAATTTTCTTTTTCAGGCCTGAATTCAGAAATTTATTTATTGAGCTTTATTACTCTTTTCGATTTTACTCCATCGTCGGATATTACCTGCAAAATATAACTACCACCGGTGAGTGAGCCCAGGTTATTTACTTTAACTTTATTCGATCCTTTCGCAAATGTTTGCCTGAATGACTTTATTGTTCTTCCATGAGCATCGTTGATTACTATCGTTGCTACCGTGTTCTGCGGAGTATTAAAGTTAAACGAAAGATGATCATAGAATGGATTCGTTACCGAAATAAAACCAAAGCTTGCATCCGAAGTCTTCAACAATTCTATGTTGCTTATTTTTTTGTTACCGGGTTCTTTAACAATGATGCGGTAATAAGCTGAGCCATTTACCAATTCGGGATCTATAAATGAATAGGAGTGCCTGTATTCAATTCCATTCACCGTTCCAATTGTAAAGAATTGCTTCCCATCAAGGCTTTTTTGAACATCAAAACTGGTTTGTGCAGTTTCATTGCTGGTTTGCCATTTTAGGTTAGCTTGTTTACCAACCAGCGAAGCATTAAATGATAGCAAGTCTGTTTTTAGAACCCACTGACAATTATTTACCATTACAATTATCCTGGCGCTATTGAAAAATGCACAGCCACCATAAAGGTTGGCCGCACTGGTTGCCACGCGAATGCGGTATTGAACCAGGTGATGTGCTGAATCCGCAATAAATGAAGGGAAGGATGCATTGTAAACATGATTTCCTCCGACTGGTACGGGCGATCCGACACCCATGGCGAGGGTATCTACAAAGGTTGCACCATTGTCATGACTTACCTGCCACTGATAATATACATAGTTATCAAAGAAGCTGATCACATCGCAGTTCATATCAACCTGGTCACCAAAACACTGGTTTGTATTTCCAACGGGAACAAGGTTTAGATCTGGGGTACAGGTTGCCACACTGATATCATCTAACACCCAATCGTTTCCACCACCACCTTGCGAGTTGTTACGAATAGCAAAACTTGCTGAGGTTTGGGATGGACCGGTACGAAATACGAAACCTTTCTTCTGCCATCCTAATGTATCAATTTCACCGGTGCTGTAATAATCAAGTCCGTTTAATGAAAATGAAAGGTTTGGATAAACCCCCGGATAACCGGCAGCCGGCGCCGTAACGGTACCGGTGAACTGTGCTCCAACCGAATCAACTCCGCAGGTAGCACAAATATTCCGGAACCAGGCCGAAAATTCATAGTAGGTGTCAGGGCAAAGATTGGTTAGGGTTTGGCTGTATACTTCTGATGCCACATAGTCCGCATTGACCATCAGCATATAACCAGAACTTGTTAAAGAATCAGGTGGTAGATTTCCAATGGCGTTATTGGTACCTGTATGGTCTCCATCAATATACCAGTGTCCATACATTCTCTGATTACAACTAAATAAGTGATCAAAAGGCCAGAGTCCGCAAGCTGGCTGCCTGTTTGCATTCTTGTTTGTACTTTGTCGCGGGCTCATATTTTTTACGAGGGCATAGCGACCATCTCCAACTGGCATATAAGGACTCATATCATTCACAAAACTGTAACCGTTTATTGGAATTGCCAGGTCATTTGGGCGGTTTAGGGTAGATCCTGAACCAAAAGTGCCGCCAAATTCTGCAGCATTGTTTACACCAATACTATTTGTACAAAGTGAAAGTGGATCGCTGATAAGAAGTTTGTAAGGAGTAGCAGTCAAGACAACATCTCCGGAGCCAGCATTGTAAATAAAGCGTGCAGGCTTTAAGGATATTGTATCACCAACAGCTCCACTAACAACTACGCGGTATGCTGTTGCAAACAATAATCCTCCACCACCTCTTGGGAAATTTCCACTTCCGCCACCCAACCCGGTTCCTGTAGCAGAAGCAAATTCAGTGTAAGTATTATTTACAGGAATGCCCGGGTTACTGGTTCCAAACCCGAGATTCATTCGAATATTGTATTGACCCGCCGCAGGCGAAGCTGTGTAGGTACCAGCATCATCACCTGATCCCAGCGTATAGCTCTTGTAAGTCAGTCCTTCATTTGTAATTACTTTTAACCGGTCTGTTGGACCCGTCAACATGGTGGTATTTGAAGGTATACTGTCAACAAAGCGTAACCTGCTAATACTGGATCCAGCGGCATGGTGTATGGTCATCCTGATCTCGAGTGTATCGCCTACCCGCACCACACCGCCGGTAGTTTTCTGGGTTATGTTTACATAACTGTTACCAAAACGCACTGCCGGTAAGTTCGGATTGGTAACACAGATATTAAATCTTGCATTGCCATTAGGTGCGGGAGCGGTTGTAGAATAAACCCTCACATAATATGAAGTGCCAGGTGTTAAAGTATTTGCAACAAGTGGATTGGTGCCACAAAGTACCGAGGTGAACGATCCGCAGTTACCTGAAAGAATTTCAATCCGCGGATTTAGAAAGCTGGTGCCGATGGCTGAAAGTGTCACAGTCTCGGTTGCAGTAACTGCTGTAAACTTATACCAGATATCATATGCATTTGGTGAAGCGCAGGTTCCACCCAATGGCTGAGGCGAAGGAGTGGCTATTGCCATGTTACCTGCGACGTTTGCGCAACTACTGCCAACAGATAAATTGACGGCGCCTGAACAGTCATCATTTGCAGGAGGAACAGTGGTTACAGGATCAACGATACAAATATCGAAACCTGCATTACCACCAGCGGGAGCAACCGGCGGGGTTACACTGGTTGTATAAACTCTTATCCAATATGCTGTACCCGGGGTTAAAAAATTCGCCATTATAGTCGTGGTGCCGCAATAATAAGACGTGAATCCAGCAGTACAACTGGTTGCCGATAAAAGCTGCATTTCAGGGTTGATGAAACCTGCACCAATATTTGACAGGGAAATTGTCGGATTAGTAGTATTGGCCACGAACCGATACCATACATCATAATTAGCACCCGACGCACAATTCGGAGCGGCAATCGTTGCAGCAGAAACTGTTGATCCATACATATTTCCTCTCGTATTTACACAACTTGTAGAAGCAGTGAGAAGTATCGCATTAGCGCATAAATTATTAGCCGGCACCGGATCCTGGATGCAGATATCAAAAGCCCAAGTGCCTACCGTACCTGCACCAACACTGTTGCCGCTTGTAAATACTCTCACAAGATAAGTTACTCCAATGGTCAATGCCGTGGAAGGAGTGAGAGACATATTATCCGCACCGGTTCCACTGGCACAACCATATGAACTCGCATTTAGCGTAGCAGCCACACAGGATGTAGTATTGAAAATCTGCAACCGGGCATTACTATTATCCAAATTGCTGCCCATGTTATCCAGCCTAATAACAGGTAATGTACTTTGAGCCACAAAAGAATACCATACGTCAGGAGAAGCTGAAATTCCACAAAATGCACTAATGCCTGCTGTTGATGTTGCTGATCCACTGGTATGTCTCAGGCCACCAGCAATATTCGAACAGACTGTTCCTGAAGTTAACAGCGTAGGAGTGGTACAAGCATCATTTCCAGGCTGTGCCATAGCCGGTATAGACAACAAAAAAAATACAATAGGGAATAAAAGACCTTTAAAACAGGATCTTACGAATTTAACGGGGTTCATAGAATGGGCTTAAGGGTTTTCATTGATATCGAGATCCAAATTAATATTAGGATCGCATGTTTGCAATAGTATATATACTAAATTTTGGAGGGATCGTAAGCGCTGAGAATCAGCTACATTTCTATTTTTTTCCCATACCGGGAAATATTTTGTTGCAAATTCCCGGATATTCATCGTAATAAGCCCCTGATGAAAACACTATCAAAATATGTTGTATCCGGAATTATTTGGTAATTGTCATTTATAATAGCTGACGGCATCATCTCAAATAATTCTATCATCCATCCTTAAGCGCTGATTTTAATATTAATATTCTTTTAGTGCCAGTGTTTCCTTTTTCTTCTCC
This sequence comes from Flavitalea sp., assembly GCF_035489435.1. Classification (NCBI taxonomy): domain Bacteria; kingdom Pseudomonadati; phylum Bacteroidota; class Chitinophagia; order Chitinophagales; family Chitinophagaceae; genus Flavitalea; species Flavitalea sp. The sequence continues at coordinate 31,432 of NZ_DATHKG010000162.1, read as the reverse complement.
GGAGCTGGCTTACCGTGAATGATATTTTGAAGAGCAGGTTTTATCGTTGGATATTTAAATATATAACCTGACTGCAACAGTTTTCCAGGAACCACCCAGCGACTTTTTAAAATAAGTTCCGTTTCAGTTTTGATGATTATCGCTCCGATTTTAAGTAACCAGGCAGGTGAGGGGAGGCCGAACTTAGTGCCTGTAACTTCCCTGAGAGTACTCATTAACTGCTTGTTGGAAACCGGGTCAGGGGCTGAGCAATTATACACTCCATGTAATTCCTTTTGTTGTTTTAAAAAAAGACAAATTTGAAACAGATCTTCAATATGGATCCAGCTGAACTTCTGCCTGCCATTCCCTTGTTGTCCGCCGAGGCCATACCTGACAAGGTTCATAAATGGTTTCATCACACCACCTTCCTTTCCAAGCACAATTGCCATTCGCAAAGCTACTTGCCTGGTACCTGGCAAATCAAAGCTGAAGAATGTCTTTTCCCAACTGTTTGCCACATCAACTGAAAACCCGCTACCGATTTCTCCATTATCTTCTGTCATAGGCCTGTCTTCGGCATGCCGGTATATCGTGGCTGTACTGGAATTGATCCATAGTTCAGGAGGATTTTTGCATGTTAAGAGTGCATCACCAAGAATTTTTGTTGTTTCAATCCGGGAATTCAATATCTCTTTTTTGTTCTGCTCATTGTACCTGCAATCAACAGATTTTCCGGCGAGGTTTATTAGTAAGCCGGCGTTTTCAAGAACGCCGGCAATTTTGATTGTACTTCCCCAGTTCAGATTATTTTTTCCCCGGGAAATTATTATTACTTCATGACCCATTGCGCGGAACCCCGCTGCCAGGTATTTCCCGATGAAGCCTGTGCCGCCCGCTATTACAACTTTAGCTTTCATAAAGTTTTATTTATTGGGGAGTATTATGTTTTGACTTGCTAAATGTTCGTTGTGTTTTTGTTTTGAGACTTTTTTACCGCGGAAAAATAAATACAGGTTGAAAAATAACATGATGCCGAGGTAGATACTAAAACCACCAATTTTGGAACTGAGTGTTTCGATGGTACCCTGCAAACCCGTTAACTCATCATAGATCTGCATGATATAAAGTGCAAAACCAATATTCAACAGATAGAAACCGATCTTAAAAAGTGAGTTGGTGGCCCTGGCTATCTCTTCACGGCCAAAGAAAATATCACGCATAAAAACAAGGCCGTTACGAAAAAGTGTATGCGCAACAAACCAGGTTAACAACAAGGCTACAGGCAGGTAAATAAGATAAGCGGTGACAATGTACTGGTTGCTCATGATTGAAACTATTTAGTTGTTATAAATAAAGATTTATGTTTTGATAAAAAGTAGATCATTCCCATATTGAAATAATGTGTGATCGATAAAATAAATATCAGTATACCTGTGTTGTAAGAAACACTTGAAATAAAACGCTGAAGATTTAATCCCTTTTCCCAATGTTGAAGGGTTACAAAAGCATAGCCGATATTGAAAAGATAGTAGGCAATCAAAAGGATATTGTTCACAGTATCTGTCAGAGCCGAATCATGATCAAAAAGTGAGAGTATAAATATCCGCCCGTTCTTATGAAATAATCTACCTACATAAACGATAATAAAAATCATTAAAACCAGGTAAGCCAGATAGGCCGCGATATTGTAATTCATGTTATGAGAACATTTTGAGCATTTTCATTAATAATTCCCCTTGCTGCGAAATAAAGAGCTTATCTGCCAGCTTGCTTATCTGCTGGGTAAAGGCGTTAAGGTCTTTGATCTGTTTTGAAAATTCAACTTCTTCCGGCGATTTGCCCAGGTCCTTTTCAGAAGCTATTTCCTTTAGTAAATCAACTACCGGGTTTAATTCACGTTGTTTACGAACATTCCCAATCTTCACTGACCATTTCCAGACATTTTTTTCAGCAATAAAATATTCCTTGCGATCGCCGGCTATTGCTTTTTTGTAGATAATACCCCAGTCAAGCAGTTGACGGATACTCATGTTCACATTTCCCCTCGAAATCTTTAGTTCCTCCATGATTTCATCAGTCGATAAAGGGGCAGGAGCAATGAGCAATAAAGCCTGTATCTGAGCAATAGATTTATTAACTCCCCATTGACTTCCAAGGTTTCCCCAGGTTTCTATAAACTTTACTTTGGCTTCCGGATATTTCATGATGTAAATCTATATAGAATATTTCGAACTTTCAATATTTATTGAAAGTTTATTTTATTGGAAAAATAGGATTAAGCTTCCGTTGCATTATCTTGCTAGTAATTAAAAGATATGTTCAGGATGTTAAGATTGATCTTTAAGGCTCTTTTATTGTTAACAGGTGCCTTGTCTTTCTCGAGATGCGGCTCAGGATACAAACAAAAAGATGGCAAAACTTTTTATAATGGTGAGGAGATATCAGGTAAGGATCTTACTGTATTGAATAAGGCGTTTGCTAAAAATGATTCAGCAGTTTATTATAAGGGAAAAATTATTGATGGTGCAGACATTGCTTCGTTTGAGGCAATCGATGAAAATTACGCAAAGGATAAAAACAGGGTTTATTTTTGTGAGGAACGAAGGGAAGGGCAAACCTATTTCACCACAAAAAAAACAACAAACAATATTGTAGAGGGAGCAGACCCGGCAACATTTGAAAGTATCGGCGGAGGTTATGCCAAAGACAAATCACTCGCTTATCTTGAGGGCGAGCCGTTTAAAGTTAAAGACATTGCCTCTTTTAAAGGCATCAGCTTGTATTTCTCCAGCGATGAAGCCCAGGTTTATTTTCATGGAAAACCGGTACCTGGCAGCGACGGTAATTCTTTTGAGATCATCAACAACCATTATGCTAAAGACAATAAACAGGTTTATTATTATGGCTATCCCTCCGATGTAAAAAATAATATTTACACGATCCCTTGCAATCATGATGATTTTAACCTGCTGGAATATCCTTATTCAACAGATGGGAAATCAGTTTTTTTTGAAAACCTGTTGATCAACCAGGCAAACCCTGGTAATTTTACAATATTAAATGCCGGTTTTTCTAAAGACAGTCAATCTGTGTTTTTTGAAATAAAACAGATCAAGGGCGCGGATGCTTCTTCATTTCATTTGATAGAACAGGACGCGATGAATACGCAGGAATTTTATTTTGCCAGGGATAGCCGTTCAATTTACTTTAAAAGCAAAAAATTAAACAATGTAGATCCTGTATCTTTTAAGGTCATAGGATTGGGCTATGCACTCGACTATAATGCGGTGTATTACATGGATACAATTGTAAATGGTGCAGATCCGAAAACATTTGAAGTATATGCTCATGGGTATGGGGAAACGGATGCAAAAGATGGGAAACATGAGTACCTGGAGGGGCAACGTGTAAAAATTTAGGATTTATTTTTTCACAGTTCCTTCGTTCCAATAGATTACTACATTGCGTGTTGAACGGCCGGATGCAATGATATCAACTTTTCCATCTCCATTTAAATCCGCTGCCTGTACGTCTTCCACCGCAATTCCGCCTTCATCGAGCCAGTAAGATTTCCATTCAGATTTGGAGTTAGTTCTTGCATAAATTTTAAGACCGGTTTTTCCGTTGCTATTTGGCTGTCGCCATCCGGCAAGCACCTGGTCGTTTCCAAGGTTCAGAAAATCTCCGGCAGCTATTCCATGTCCCTCGTTAAAGGTACTATCCAATATTGTTCTGTTAAACCTGTCGTTTATCTTTTCGTAAACCACCAAGCTGTTTCCATGCATCGGTTCTATTGTGGATATGAAAGGTGAAGCTGTAGTTAAATTGCCAAGGCTAATTTCCCCTGCACTGTTATTCATCAGGTTAACTCCTGGTGAAACCGGGAGGCTGTTTGTACCCAGGTTTAGTGGTTTCAGAAACCGGACCCCTTCTTTAGATGCAATGTAAACTGCAGTTGTTACACCAGTCTTATCAGGTTCAGGAATAAAATTGTGAGTAAGATGAAGTGTAGAGTCAAGCAAAGTCAAGGGCCAGTTACTAGTACCATCTCCATTAAACTGATAAGCCAATATTTTCACGCCCCTTCCTTCGCCCTGTTTATTTCCTCTTCCATGTAGTGGTGCAACCACAAGATAAAATTTACCATCTCCGGACTTTATCCATTTCATCCTGTGCACAGTTGGTTCATGATGAAGTTTCACCGGTTGCCATAAGCCATTAATTTCGGCTGGTCTTTTCAAATAAAACACTGCCCCGGATTTAGCATCGTCAGCTGTTTCTCCCGGGTTCCACTGCGCTCCGACAGCAATCTCCACCTTCCCATCGCCATCTATATCTGCAGCAGCAACGCATACATTGTCGCTTTCAGTAAGATTTTCTGCAATCACCGTTTTTTCCCAGTTACCATTGCGATACCAGACAACTTGTTTTTTATCTGCTAAAATAATATCTGGTTTTTTGTCCCCATCCACATCACCGATGGCCAGCCCATATCCTATGGAGATTTTATCATCGACAACCTGCCTGCGGAACCGGGGCATGTTCTCCTGTGCAAATACCTGTGTCAGCATTTGCAAGCTGAGAAAAAGAAAAGGAATAAAATATCTCATACTAAAAGTTAGGTAAATACCATCAAAGACGAATGGCTTTATGCAATTAATCATTTAGCAAATTTTGATTTTGTTTTACGGTACATAGTATACCCGGCAATTGCCATAGCAATTACTGCCGCAATAAAAAGCGGATTGCGAAATAATGGCCATGGAGGTTCCCGCCACCAGGGCACATCAACAATTTTCATACATAATCCATCATAATCATACATGAGTTCGCCTCCACCAGCGCCTGGCGGAGCAGGCGTCCGGATAACCTTCAATGGCGTTGTTATTTTAAAAGCATCCAGGTATCCTTTGAAGTTGATATATGCATTTGTCACCGTAAATCTTATTCCACCACTACCGTCAATAAATCCGCCAGTTGTGTTTATTATTTTTGCATCTTTATATTTGTCCGCAGCGAGAAGTTGTGTTAGTGTAAAATGGTTGTCAGGAAACGTCACCGGGTCGGGATTGGTCAGATTCCAGAAACCATCAAAAGCCTTCCATTCCTGCCATCTGTCGAAATTGACCGGGGTGGGCAAAAGGGTATTCTGCCTTGGCTGTTTAATAGGTTCAAAGTTTATATTGTTATCATGGATGGGATCCCATTTATCATCCCCGTTAACATCGATTTGCAGACTGAGTATCGGTGCAGCCGGGGGCAAACGTGTTCCGGATGAAGTGGAAGGCTCAGTATAGGTACTATATTTTAATTGAGAAATATCTTTAAGGAAAACTCCGTCATAAGCATTGTTTCTTAACTGGATGCGGGCAAGGGAAGGATCAATCGAGACTGAAGCCAGGTTCGTATCCAATTCTGAGAGAGGGAGACTAAAGTAAACAGCCCCTGGTCTCAGGGGAAATGGCGTATTCACTTTGGGACGACAGACTATAGATATGAGATCGGTAGCATTTTTCGAAACTTCTCCGGAGGGCATTTTGTTGACCTGGCCTTTTTCCCAACCATTATCTGCAAAATCATTGACATTGACAAGGATGACTTTCTGGGCGTCAACAACTTCGCCAAGAATCAGAAAACAAAAGAGGGCTGGTATTCTGAAGATGTTCCGGTTCATATTTGTAACAATTTGCCATGATTACAATCATATGATAATCCCGCCTCACTATACAAACATAAACTTTAACTCAATCCACCAGGGTATTAAATAATATTCATTCTTTACTTGCAATCTGGCCTGGACACAAGCTTGAAATTTGAGGTTAAACATCAATTAATCTCAACTTGTCTAGCCTGGTTGACCAGAAATATAAATCGAACGGTTTTTGTATCAAAACCGGACAGTCGCCTTGATAGTGTTTTCATAATAGATTGGCATTTTAGCAGTTGCTAATCCGGCCCTGCTTTTGAACAAGGGTTTGATGGTTTCTAAGGGCGACAAAATAATGTTACCCAATCCAAAAATTTCCCTTCTAAACAACCTTAAAATATGCTAAGAAATTATTTCAAAACAGCCTGGCGCAACCTTGTTAAAAGCAAAGGATCATCATTCATCAATATCAGCGGTCTCTCAGTTGGTATGGCCGTCGCAATGCTTATTGGTTTATGGATCTGGGATGAATTAAGGTTTGATAAATACCATAATAATTATGATCGGATCGTCCAGGTGATGCAACATCAGAATTTTAACGGCGAAGTCGGTACCCAAACTGCAAATCCTGCCCAGATGGCTGAAGAGATCCGCCGGCTTTACAGCAATGATTTTAAATATGTATTGCAATCGTCCTGGAACTTTAATCATGCACTGACTTATGGCGAAAAGATTTTTCTGAAACCGGGGAGTTATTTTGAACCGCAGGTAACGGAAATGCTCACACTCAAAATGCTTAGTGGTTCGAGATCCGGACTCAAAGAAATGAATTCAATATTGCTTTCATCCACTATTGCAAAAGCCATATTTGGTGACAAAGATCCTATGGGACAGATGATCAAAGTTGACAATAAAGTCAACGTTAAGGTTACCGGGGTCTACGAAGATCTGCCCAATAATACCTCCTTCAGAGAACTGCAGTTTATAATGCCCTGGGATCTTTACCTGAGCCAGAACGAATGGATCAGAAAGATGACAAACCCATGGGGATCTAATTATACCCAGACTTTCGCGCAACTTGCAGACAATGCCAACCTTGGTGTTGTAAACAGGAAGATCAGGGATGTCAAAATGAACAAGGTAGGTGCTGAAGAAAAAAGATATAAGCCAGTTGTCTTCCTTCACCCGATGAGCAAATGGCATTTGAACTCGGAGTTTAAACAAGGCATCAATACAGGGGGGCAGATAGAAAATGTCTGGCTCTTTGGTATAATAGGATTTTTTGTCCTCTTACTGGCTTGTATAAATTTCATGAACTTAAGTACGGCAAGGTCTGAAAAGAGGGCAAAAGAAGTAGGCATCAGGAAAGCAATCGGATCCGAAAGAAAACAACTGATCATCCAGTTCTTCAGCGAATCGGTACTGATTGCTGCTATCGCTTTCATTATATCAGTGGTTCTGGTGGTTCTCATATTACCTGCATTTAATAATGTCGCAGAAAAGAAGATTTCCATTTTATGGGATAGCCCTTTATTCTGGCTGGTTGGTATAGCATTCAGCCTGCTCACGGGTCTTGTTGCCGGCGTTTATCCTGCACTATATTTGTCTTCTTTTCAACCGATAAAAGTATTAAAGGGAACTTTCAGGGTCGGTCGTTATGCCTCAATACCGCGGAAAGTACTGGTTGTGTTACAGTTTACGATCTCGATGGTATTAATTATCGGGACCGTTGTCGTTTACCAGCAAATCTCGGTCGGGCAAAACCGGCCCATTGGTTATAACAGGGATGGACTTGTAACTCATAGCATAACTGAAGAAATGCATAAGCATTTCGAAACGATCAGAACCGAATTGAAAAACGGTGGAGCAATTGTAGAAATGACTGAGTCGGGTAGTCCTACTACCGGTGTCTGGAATACAAATGGCGGATTTGACTGGGAAGGCAAGGACCCAAACCAGGCAGTGGATTTTCCAAATAATGGGGTTACCCATGAATATGGCAAAACTATCGGATGGAAGATCAAAGAAGGCAGGGATTTTTCACGGGATTTTGCCACTGATACTTCCGCATTTATATTGAATGAATCAGCTGTCGCATTCATCGGATTAAAGGATCCTGTAGGCAAGATCATTCGTTGGGAGGATAAGCCATTTACAGTAGTAGGAGTAGTGAGTGATCTGTTGGTTGAATCTCCTTACAAGCCAGTAAGGGCGGCAATGTTTCATGTTTCCCCTGAGCAACAAAATATATTCATCATCCGCCTGAATCCGCGCGCCAGCGCAAAATCAGCATTATCAAAAATAGAGGCTGTGCTAAAGAAACATGATCCGGCTTCACCCTTTAAGGCAGATTTCGTTGATGAAGAATTTGCAAGAAAGTTTGGCAATGAAAAACGGATTGGCCAACTCTCGACTTTTTTTGCAATACTTGCCGTTTTCATATCATGCCTTGGTTTGTTTGGGCTAGCTTCATTTGTAGCAGAGCAACGTGTAAAAGAAATAGGTATCCGTAAAGTGCTGGGCGCATCTGTTCCCAACATCTGGCAACTATTGTCAAAGGATTTTATTTTTCTTGTAATCATATCCTGCTTTATAGCAATCCCCGTGGCATTTTATTATATGACTTCGTGGCTGGAAAAGTATGATTACCGTGCATCTGTTTCATGGTGGGTGTTCGCGCTCGCAGCCATTGGTGCTTTGGTTATCACGTTGATTACAGTTAGCTACCAGGCTATAAAGGCAGCTATCGCAAATCCAATTAAGAGTTTGAGAACGGAATGATCTGAAATCTGAATTATAGACTTCTCTTATGCTCTGTGCAAAATTTGAAATCTGAATTATGTACTTCTCTTATGCTCTGTGCAAAAGTGATAGCATGGAATTTTGATTTTGTCTGAGTCGGAATTCTCTCTTATCATCATATGTAGAGGCATGAGTTTGAAAAATCCTGAAAACTTAATGGCTTAAACAATCGGAACTTATCTAAACGATAAACTATTGCCGGCAGGCAGATGTGTGGTCTTAATGGCAGGAACTTTTTCCCTGAACCATCTGGCCATAAAAAGCGATCCGGGTTCCTCGCTGGCAGCATGACCGAGTACAACCAGGGCCAGCTTATCGCCCTTCGCCCGCGCATCGCGAACATATTCTGCGGTCTCCCATTCTGAAACTTCCCCGCAAACCAGGACATCCGGTTTGTGGTTGTGAATATTGCGGATCTGGGACATACCCCCTGCTGCACCGGGCATCAATAGCACCCTTCCGCAGGGCTGGCTAAGATTCCCGATATATCTTAAAGCTGGGACACCCAGCTTTTTCTTTGCATGGTCAATAAGGTCCTTCAGGGAGAGTACGGGATTTAATGAGAAAACAGGTTGATTGGCATTGCCAAAGTCGCTCCATCCAAGCTGATCAACTACCTGCTTTCTTACTCCATCGGTAGCAAGGCTATGCACATAATCATGATTCCGCCATACAGCGATATTGTGCTCCTTTAATAACGCTGCCTTGTATTGATAAACATCGTCATCTTCGAGCCACTTTGTTTGATCCTGGTGGTTATAAAATGTTGGCTCATGTGCAACTATGAAGTTGGCTTTTAATGAAACCGCCTTTCGTATCACTTCAATAGTGGCAAACATAGTAGTTACAATGCCGGTTACCACTATGTCCCTGTTTCCTGATTTCAGCGTGTCTACGGTGTTTGCAAATGGTGCATCAGGTATCTCTTTTATAAACAAATCCATTATTTGCCCTACTGTCAGGGCATTTGTCTGCACACCAGCAGCCAGGATAATAAGCGGGTCAGACATGATGAGGGCAGAGCCCAGGACAGATGCACCGTTAACTATAAATTTTCTCCGGTTCAACGAGTTGGTATTCATTTGTAAAATTGAGGTTTGTTCAAATTTAATGAATCTACTACTTTAGTTGTGAGTTGTGAGTGGTGAGTTAGTTGTCCACTTACCACTGACTTAATCATGGCTTTTCAAATTTCTTTGCAACGGCACAGATTTATGCATACGTTTCGCGTTGTTGTGCTCTTGTTTTTAACATCCTTCAGTCAACCAGTGCAGGCCCAAAACTGGGACATCAATATTGTTAAAGCAATCAATCCCGAGAATCCGGACTCTAAGTTTTTCAGATTGACTAGTTCATCTGTCTATGTTATCGGGATCGCAGCGCCGGTGAGTTTATTTACCGCAGGAATGATTACACGGGACTCCATGATAAAACGGCAATCCTATGAAATGGTTGCAGCGGCTCTTATTGAGCTAGCGGTAACTGGAAGTTTAAAAAACATTATAAACCGTCGGCGGCCGGTGGAGAAGTATCCATTTGATGTGTTTCCCTATGATAGCTACAGTGGTAAATCAATTCCGTCAGGGCATACTTCCATGGCCTTTGCCACAGCCACTAGTCTTTCGCTGCAATTCAGAAAATGGTATGTTGTCATACCGTCTTGTCTCTGGGCAACCTCGGTAGGATACTCACGTATTTACCTGGGAGTTCATTATCCATCGGATGTAATCGCGGGCGCGGTGGTGGGTGCGGGTAGTGCTTATCTTGCACACTGGTTAAATCGCAAAATTTTTCAAAACCGCGATCGTTTTAAGCACCGCTAACACCGGGGAGGGATTTTTTCAGAATAATAACAACTTCAAAAATGATTTCCCATGAAAAATCTCCAGGCAGTTCACAAGCCCTATAACAAAAATGATGCGTTTATCGTACAACCCCTACCGGGCTCGGAATCCAACAATACTTTTCCGTTGAAAGTTGTAGCACGATTGATGATATTGGTGAGTCCGATTCCGGCTCGCTTTTGATTTAAATCAAAACCAATCCCGTTATCCGAGATTTTCAATTCCAGTCGCTCTGCATTCTGTTGGATAACTATTTCTACCACAGAAGCCTTAGAATATTTCAGGATATTGTTGAGTTGTTCCTGTATAATCCGGTAAATTGATATTTTAAGGGCCTCGCTAAGTTTGTGTTCTAGTATGGAACTTAATTGTAGTCTTGGTTCCATGTTGGCAAACTTGATATTTTCTACCAGTTGCTCAATTGATTCCGTCAACGTAAAGTCTCCAAGCGATGGCGGGACCAATGATTTGGATATTTTTCTAAGCTCTTCTATACTGTCATCTATTACATTTATGCTTTTTCTAAGAATAGTTTCATCCTTCTGGGGATTTGTCTGATAAGCGGAAAGACAAAGCCTGGCGGTAGCCAGCATTTGATTTACATTATCATGAAGTTCTTTTCCAAGTTCACCACGTTCTTTTTCCTGGGCCTCAATAGTGGCCTTGGTTATATCAATCTGACGGTTCACTTTTTCTTTTGTAAGCTCATCCTGTAACTGTAAAGTCCTGGATATATCATGTGCGATCACCAGGTAGGCATCCGTGTCTTTATAGATTATCGGGTGCACAAATACTTCTGCAATAAGCGTCTCTCCATTTTTTTTAACATGTGTTACCAGCCTGTTCTTAAAGTCATTACACTTCCTATTCTGGCGGATGACTTCCAGTTCTTTCCTGTTATCCGGTAATCGGAGATCGAAAGCGGTCATTTGCAAAAATTCCTCCCTGGAATAACCATAGTGAGAAACTGCCATATCGTTTACTTCCAGGTAACCCAGGTTTTTCCTGTCAACCACCCACTTAGCAATAGGGCTGTCATTAAACAATGAGCGGTAAAGCTGTTCGGAATTTCTTATTATTTGTTCGGCGATTTTAATTTCGGTAATATCAAAATGTGAAACAACGGCGCCGGAATTAATTCCAAACACCGGCCTCACTATTAAATAGAACCATTTCTGGCCGGAGGGAGTTTTGCAGGCATATTCCAAAACAAATTGGTCGATCCTGCCTGCAATTACATCTCTTATGGCAGCAGCTATTTTTTTGCCGGCTTGTGGCGACAATAGTTTTGCTTTTTCCGCCACTACTATATAATTGATCGATTCAGTATAGCAATTTCCTGTTAATTCATTTTGATCTGAAGACTTACTCCAGGCTTCATTTACATCAATGATGTTACCTTTTTCATCAAGCAGGGCAATTCTCGCAGTTAATGAATTGAGTATGGCGGTCCTTTGGATGGTTGCTTTTTTCAGATTCTCCTCCGCCTTAAATTCTTCTGTAACGTCCCGGTAGTTAAGAACAAAGGCGTTTATCAAAGGCTCCCGGAGCATGTTTGTTACAATTGAACTGATCCATCTCCATTCCCCGTTTTTATGCCTTAAGCGGTAGGTGAGTTGTCTTGTTTCGCCATACAAAGTCTGCAGATCATTTAATACCGCATTAATCGCCTGTACATCATCCGGATGATAAAGTACTGCTGGATGCGTTACCAACAATTCGTCCCTGGTATATCCAAGAATGTTTGACACTGACGGTGATACATAACTAATTTTGCTATCGGCGCCAAACAAAGCAATCCCATTGTGACTTTTTTCGATAAGTACCTCAAAGCGGGTTTCGTTTGAATGCAGTTTATTTTCTTGTATTTTTTCAAGCGTAATATCACGGGCAAAACATGTAACGCCTATTACCGAAGAACCGTCATAGATGGGATTGATAGACATATCAAAATAAAGTACTTCGCCCTCATGAGAAAACTCATGTACCAGGCGCTGTGCCTTCCCGGCGAAAGATTCCTTATACAAGGTCTCCCAATTTAAAATCTGCGAAGGATCTGAAGAATTCAGCACATCCTGAACGCTATCACCGGGATTTACATCCATCCCATATATATCTTTAATTGTATTGCGTAACCGCGAATTCAATACCAGGTACCGGTGTGACCTATCAATGCTCCATACATACCCGTCAAAGTTTTCCACCATCGCATTGAGGTTCGCCTGTGCCTGCCTGATATCCTGGTCTTTTTTCGTAAACTGCAACCTGATATTGGCTTCGATAAGTTCACCATTTGCTTTTTTCAATGCTTCATTTTCACGCGAAAGCTTGTCTATCACAGACTGAATAGCTCTGGTAGGTGCATCCGATTCATGTTTCGGTTCACTATCATATACCAGATGCCGACCTGCTAAAGGATTGGCATTGTTATGGTTCGCATTTTGATTATCGACGGGCTTTTTCAAGATATCTTTTGGTTTCTAACGTTCTAATATAGCCGCACCAGGAAATATGCTGCAATAACTGCGCTCAGCACGGATTAATTTCAATTTAAATATATTTAATTATCCATTTAAGCGTTTACTCTTATAGCGTACTACAAGTTACGATGAGGAATAGCCATGCCCAAAGGAAATAGCTACTAACATTATTAAAGTAGCTGATTCCACTTATTGAAATCTTTAAAAGATAATGCCAGCCTCCGGGTTAATACATAACACATAAAAAAAACACTTAAATTGCTTCAATCTTGCACGGGGTGCTTTTAATAATAATTTAAAGGCTGAGATAATACCCGTTACCTGATCCGGATAATACCGGCGTAGGGATGCAAAGGCCAGTTATTTTCAGTTCAACTGTTTTATAAAAGCCTTGTTTCCTGCACCATAATTCCGGCAGGAAACAAGGCTTTACTTTTTAAAACATAACAATGGAACTGCAGAAAAATAATTTCAGCCAGGTAACCCGGGGATTGATAAAATGGCAGGGTCGGAAAGAATGGTTCTTCAACAGGGAGCATACAGATACATATGAACAATGGTATGAAGGCCGTTATAAAAGAGCCGAATTGTGGCAAAAGAAGGTAATGGGACAGTTGCTCAAATGCGATACCAGGGTAAAAGAACTACTCGAATTTGGTTGCGGCACCACCAGGTTTACGCGGTGGTGGAATCAGATTGGTATTGATGCGACCGGAGCAGATATTTCACCTTTTATGCTCGGACAGGGCGTGCATCTTTTTAATGGTGACCTGGTGAACGCCGATTCACACCATATGCCTTTTAAAGACGATACATTTGATGCCGTTGCCTTCATAACCACCTTTGAGTATTATATTAATCCCGTTAAGGTTATACAGGAAGCTGCAAGAGTAGCCAGATCTGGCATTGCCTTTGGAATGATGAACCGTAACTCTCCCAAATTTATACGACGTAAAATACAACAGGCTTTCGGCAAAAATCCATTCTATATTACGGCCACCTTTTATACTCCCGGGCTGCTGATTCAACAGATAGATATTGCATTAAAAGGACGCGCTTATAGTCTTGAATGGACCTGTACTGGTCTGCCAAAATGGTTTCCTGTACAACAATGGAGTGTTCCTGTTGGTGATTTCTTTGGATTGTATATAAAGTTTCTTGATTGATTAAAACTGCGCTATGTTTTTGTCGGGTAAAATTGAAAACGAGGCTTTTGAAGAAGTTATTCTAAAACACTGTGGCTTTCAGCGAAATGAAGTGTCTACCGGGCCAGGCTTTGGTATAGATGTATCGGTTATTGATCTGCCCGGACAAATGGCGATGGCGCTGACCAGTGACCCGTTATCGTTAATTCCTTCCCTGGGCTTGCAGGAATCGGCCTGGTTATCGGTTCACCTGATGGCCAATGATATGGCAACTACCGGCTTTGCGCCTATGTATGTTCAGATGGTATTGAATCTGCCAGTTAGTCTAAGTAAACATGATTTTAAAATTTACTGGCATTTTGTACACAAATACTGCCACGAAGCGGGTATTTCGATAACAGGCGGACATACAGGTGGCATTGAAGGACAGCGATCTACTATTGCAGGAGGTGGAACCATGTTGCTTACAGCGCCAAAAGAAAAGATCAGGATAAGTAAAAATGCGCAAGCAGGTAACGTCATAATTCTAACCAAGGAATGTGGAATATCATCAGCTGCCATACTTGCTATGAGTTTCCCCGAAACAGTGAAAAATAAACTGGGTAAAGAAATTTATGATGAAGGTTGCAGACTCTTTTATCAAACATCCTCATTAAAGGACGGATTAGTTGCGGCTGATAATAACAGCAATTTTACAGAAGTTACCGCTATGCATGATGTCACCGAAGGCGGTGTACTGGGAGCCGTATATGAAATGGCAATAGCGTCGGGAAACGGAGTTTGGGTTGACAATAACAATTTGCCTGCCGGTAGTACGACACAGAAAATTTGTAATCTGTTTGAACTTGACCACCGCTTTTGTATTGGGGCAGGCGCCATGATCATTGCTGCAGAAAAAGAAAAGGCACAAAATGTTTTACAGCGTTTACAACAAAATAATATCAGCGCCACAGTAATAGGTGAGTTTAAAGAAAAACAATTTGGCTATAAGCTGATTGAGGATTTAGTTAAAAAGCCAATGCCTTATTTCAGTAAGGATCCGTACTGGGACGCATTTTTTTTAGCATGTAACAAAGGTCTGAAATGAAAAATTCAAGAAAGCCGGAAGGCGGGGTATACCTGGTAATAGATCCTTCAATACAGAAAGACCTTCTTGTCACGAGACTGGAGGCAGCATTACAAGGCGGTATCAGTGCAGTTCAGATATGGAACCGCTGGAGCGTTACGTCTGGTAAATCTGAAATAATTACAACGATCTGCAGCCTTTGCAAACCGTATTACGTACCGGCATTCATCAATGAAGATTATTTATTGTTGCAGACACATCCTGCACTTGATGGAATTCATTTCGACAAAATACCGCATGATTATCCAGCTATTAAAAGATTGGTAGGTAGAAGCTTTAGCGCCGGCATAACCTGTGGTAACGATTTCAACATAATCGATTGGGCCATGAGAAATGAACTGGATTATGTCTCGTTTTGCTCTATGTTTCCTTCATCTTCTGCCGGTAGCTGTGAAATTGTAACACCATCTATAATTCAAAAAACGAAGCAGCTTACAGATATGACGGTTTATATTTCCGGAGGAATCACACCTGAAAATATCCAATTGCTTAAACAGACTATTTCTTTTGATGGGGTGGCCGTTATTGGTGGAATATTAAAAAGTAATGATCCACTGCTCGCAACACGGGCATATTTAAAAGCCTTAAGTGAAAAAATATAGAAATATGAAGCAAAAAACAATTGAAAAACTTTGCTGCCCTTTTGATAAACATGATTTATCATTAGAGATATTCATAAAAGATCTGGAGGGCGATATTCTGAAAGGAATTTTACATTGCGCCGGCTGCAATCGTTTCTATCCCATAGTACATGGCATACCCATTATGACACCAGATGAATACCGCGAATTTCAACTGGAAAAAAAGCTGATTGAAAACAATGACGATTATAAATGATGGTAATAAATGACGGTTATATTTACTTCACTTTGCAGTTACCTGCGTTCGTGTAAACTTAAACGGTTACCATCCGGATCCTTCAATGCTGCGAACTGTCCCCACGGAGTTGTATCAATCGGGCCAGCTACTATACCCTTTGCAGCCAGTGCTGCAATTTCTCCTTTGATATCATCGGTTTGAATGACCAGGCCATCAATGCATCCCGGGGGCATGTTTTTGAACCAGGTAACCAATGTAATAGAAACTGCACTATCCGGAAATCCGAGTTGTATCCATTGTTTGCCTTCTTCAAATGGAGCTTCGACCATTAATTCAAATCCAAGGTTGAGGTAAAATTCTTTCGCCCGCGCCTGATCGGTAACCGGAATGGAAATGATTTCAATTGCTTTCATATCTCATAATTATTTTTAAAGGTCATATGGAACGCCCAAGGGAATTTCACTATGTGTCAAAAGACTGTAAATGGGCGTTTCATATGTGCATAATTTATTTTAAAGGTCATATAGAATGCTCCGCCGGGGATCCACAACGAGTTCGGAAAATAGCAAGACTACTCATTTAGTCTGAAATACGGTTGCGGTGCAATTTAACATCCAGAAGTTAGTCAAAATTTCACTAATACACCAGCAAATTTCTTACATTCGGCAAGACAGATTAGTTGCAACCTCAAGCCGATCCTGCAGGCTTTTATAAATAGTTTAAAACATAACCAACATTTATGAAAGGAATATTACCATGGGTCTATTCTTTTTTTTGCTGCCTTCTCTTTTTGATTTTTGCCGCCTGCAAGGAAAAAAATGAACAGCCTTCAACCGAGGCTATTACCGCTCTCAATCTCAAACGCGGTGAATTGATTGCCTGTGGTAGCCCGGACAAACAATTTGGTACAGTAGGTTTTGTGTCTTCCTGTTCACCCGAAGTAAAAAAAGACTTTGAACTTGGTGTAGCCCTTTTGCATTCTTTTGAATACGATGAATCAGAAAAGGTCTTTGCCAGGATTATCGACCAGCAACCTGACTGCGCAATGGCCTATTGGGGCGTGGCTATGTCTAACTACCATACTTTATGGGCTCCGCCTACTGAAGCTGAGCTCAAAAAGGGCAGCAAAGCAATTGGGATGGCAGCCACCATTTCTGCAAAAACAAAAAGAGAGGAGGATTATATCAATGCAGTGTCGACCTTCTATAATGGTTGGGAAAAAATTGATCATCCAACACGGTTTGCCAGGTTTGAAAAGGCAATGGAAAAATTATACAGTGCGCATCCTGATGATAAGGAAGCTGCTATATTTTATGCCTTAATACTAACGGCAGCCGCTGATCCAACCGATAAATCTTTCACAAAACAAAAAAAGGCAGCGGCTATGCTTAAAGAGTTGTATGTTATTCAACCTGATCATCCGGGCATCATACATTATATCATTCATAGCTACGATTATCCCCAGCTCGCGGAACTCGCCCTGCCGGAAGCCCGTAAATATGCTGCTATTGCGCCCTCATCGGCGCATGCCCAACATATGCCTTCTCATATTTTCACACGTCTCGGTTTATGGGACGAAGATATAAAATCAAATCTCGCAGCATCCGCATCGGCTAAATGTTATGCTGAAACCTCCGGCATTCAGGGCCACTGGGACGAAGAGCTACATACACTTGACTACCTCGTCTATGCCTACCTTCAGCAAGGTGATAATAAGTCTGCTATGCAGCAGTGGGAGTACCTGAAATCCATCGATAAGGTATCACCGGTAAATTTTAAGGTGGCATATGCATTTGCGGCTATCCCTTCCCGTTATGTGCTTGAAAACCGGTTGTGGAAAGAAGCCACTAATCTTGAATTGCATCCTGCAGATCTTGAATGGGAAAAATATCCCTGGCAAAAGTCTATATACCATTTCGCGAGGGCGCTTGGCTTCGCCAATACAGCCAATCCTGATTCAGCGAGAGCAGAACTGAAAAAGATGGGTATTTTACGCGACAAACTTCTTGAACAAAAAGATGTGTATAAGGCCAACCAGGTTCATATCCAGATGAAATCAGCAGAAGCATGGACAGCACTTAAAACCGGTAAAAGAGAAGAAGCACTGAGATTGATGACTGAAGCCGCTGACATGGAAGACAAAACTCAGAAGCATGCAGTAACCCCGGGTGAAGTGTTGCCTGCAAGAGAACTATTGGGAGATCTGCTAATGGAATTGAATGAACCCCAGAAAGCGCTGGTTGCTTATGAGGCGAGTTTAGTGGAACATCCAGGGCGCTTCAATGGACTTTATTCCTCCGGGCGGGCAGCTGAGCTATCAAACCAGGTTGCTAAAAGAGATAAATATTTCCGGCAGTTACTAAAAATCTCTGAACCCGTTAATTCAGACAGGGCTGAACTCGCCGATGTAAGACTGGCATTAAAACATGAATCAACTTTGCACAAACAATAGCATTAGTATCAACAACGAAAATAAAAACTGTTGACCAGTGTATTTATACCGGCCTTTATATTTATGCTGGTTTATTACTGGTTTTCCTGCAAGATTATCTTTTGATTTGTTTTTACATTTTTTTGAACAAGCTTTCCTGCTCCGTTCGGTAGTATAACTTCTATATCAACTGAATTTATCTTTCCGATACCAAAATGGGCAATCGCAGTTTGCCCCGAGGCATATCCGTATCCAACGCTGATATCCTGGCAGCCCAATAATGCGCTTGCCTGGCCTGTTTTTCCTGCCTGGTAAACTTTGATCTTTGACCCTATACCCATCCTGTTAACCTTTTTTGTGCCCTTGACCTGAACCTTTAACCAATTACCGCTTATTGTTTCATTGTGCAGTAAAATAGACGGGAGTTCAGGCCACCAGCTTGGCAGGAACATATCTAATCTTCCATCATTATCATAATCCCCTGTAGGTCCGGCCGCGGAGTATATAATCTTTTTTTCTTTCAATACTTTCGCAAAAAATACTCCTGTCTGACCCTTGAGGGCTTTATCTTCTGCTGTCGGAAAATCATTGACCGCCATAATTTCTTCTCTGAACCGGGGTAATCCGTTCACCTGTCCTGTTTGTCGGAATATGAGTGGATAAACTTTGCCATCCTTAAATTTCACGACACTTGTGTATATATCCGGCAAACCATCATTGTCAAAATCCTGGATCTCCACATGAGGTGCCTTTAATGGAATGGGGTTAAGGCCAACTGATTTTGTTACTTCTTCAAATGAAAGTCTACCATCTTTCGACAGTTTGTTTATAAAAAGCCTGAGGGGTTGCGGGTTGACCCAGGGCTCTTCAAAATGCGGACCCATTACAATGTCCATTAAGCCATCCCTGTTAACATCTCCAAAGCTAACACCACAAACCATATTGTCGCCCCCGGAACCTGGCCATTCAAACAATTTCCTTGTGCCGGGAGCTTCATAAAAATGACCTTTTTTATCATTTATAAAAAGCAGGTTTCCGCCATTATTTGCAGCAATAAACAGATCCGGCCAACTGTCATTATTCAGATCAGATGAAGCAACACCATATCCTGGTATACCTGCAGGTATACCTGCAGAGACCGTAACGTCTTCAAACTGTAATTTACCTTTGTTCCTGAACAGGCGCGAGCTCCGGGTAGCTGATCCATTGTAACCCGTTAGCGGATCTTCACCGGAAAGGATGTCAGGAAGTCCATCCCCGTTATAATCCAGGATGGTGACACTTCTGCCTCCGAAAGCCTGAGGGCATGCTTCATTATCTGCGGATATATTCTTAAAGATTCCCTGTCCCTTGTTTTCGAACAAGGTATTGCCTTTAACTTTTTTGTCTTGCTGTGGCATAGATCCCATATAAATATCCAGATCGCCATCATTGTCAAGGTCTGCAAATACAATCCCGGTTGTACGACCTGAAAGATTCAATGATGTTTGTTGATCCCTGCTGAATTTGCCATTCTTGTTTCGAAACAGCATATTGCGCTTACCATCCTTATCAAAAGTTCCAACATAAAGATCTATCCAACCATCACCCTCTGCATCTCCCCAGGCAGCTCCATGTCCATAAATACCTGCTAAGGCCGGTAACAAACCTGCGCTTTGTGTCACATTTTTAAAGATAAACGGGTAATTATTTGTTTGAGAGAGAGCTGAGGTCAATAATTGGGCATAGAATATTATTACAGAGATGATTGTTTTTGCACAATAATCTTTTCCTGCTGCAGATATTAAATACATAGTGTATACACCTCCTTAGTTAATATTCAATAAGATTTAATATTCGATAACATTATTGTCCGACTAAAGTCGGGTCATAGATATAGGCCGGCTGCTGAACGCAAAATCACGAGGTATGGACTGCGACTTACTTGTTAGTTTTGAAAACCCGATAATGGCCGATGTGATCAGAATCAACGAACCCAGTACCAGCCACCGTTGTTTCCCGGTTATATAATTTTTAGGGGTTAAGGGTACTTCCGTGTTAAGTTCTTCCCTCAGAGACAAAATGTCTGCGACAGGTTTCGCTCTTATTTGTTGTTTGTACACGTGCCAGTTTTCATAACTAAGAAAAGTTGCCAGCGCATTTAATGTAGAAAGTGTTGGAGCGGAGTCGTATTTCACTCTACCCCAAATGCGCTTTAAGGTACTGACGCTAAGAGACACGCCAGTCTCAGTAGCAATCATTTCACTGAGCCGCCCGAAGTCTTGCGTTGCCCAATTTGCACAGCTGCCCCAGCCAATTTTCTGTTCAATCAGGTGCAGACAAGTAGAGATCTCTTCATTTTCAGTTTGTGATGTCAAGGTTGTGAATCAAAGGTTTATATACGTGAACAAAGTTGAACAAAACTTGGATGGAATTGAACTGGCTTACTAATGTGAGTTCCTGAATCTTTGATCTATACTTTAACTACACTAAAGAATTACACTAAAGTACAAATCATAATCGAGAGTTAATTCATACCTGACAATGTTAACTTCCTCGCATTTTATAACCTGATAAATATTTTCAAAATCCATGCGAATATTATTTTTTATTATCCTGATCACTGCTTTTGATCCGCTTACTTACGGCCAAATAACGCTTCCGTCCGATCGTAATAAGAAGGCTTCTGTTTCCGAATATGTAGGTATCACCCTTGTTAAAGTTGAATACTCGAGGCCGTTGGTGGACGGGCGTGAAGGCAAAATCTGGGGCGGCGTAGTTCATAACGGCTTTGCTGACCTGCATTATGGTACCAGCAAATCGTCCCCATGGCGGGCGGGCGCTAATGAAAACACTACCATTGAGTTTAGCGCTGAGGTTGCAGTTGAAGGTAAAGCGATTCCTGCTGGAAAGTATGGATTTTTTGTGGCAATGGGGCCGGACCGTGCAACGCTTGTTTTTTCCAGATTCAATACTGCCTGGGGAAGTTTTTATTATGACGCAAAGGATGACGCCTTACGTGTTGAAGTCACGGTTGAAAAGGGATCTGCCAATGTTGAA
This sequence comes from Flavitalea sp., assembly GCF_035489435.1. NCBI lineage: Bacteria > Pseudomonadati > Bacteroidota > Chitinophagia > Chitinophagales > Chitinophagaceae > Flavitalea > Flavitalea sp. Next base: position 10,117 of record NZ_DATHKG010000162.1, on the reverse strand, counting down.
AGGCTCAAGTATGAATTTAATGGACCAACTGACAGCTCTGTGATACTTTCGTTAAACTGGGAAAAAGTTAAGATTCCTTTCAGAATATCTGTCGACCTGCACCAACGCCAGATCGAAGCCTTTCGAAGGGAGTTTAACTCCGGAATGTTCTATCGATACTGGCAAAATATGCATACAGCAGCGAATTATTGTCTTGTAAACAACATAAACCTTGATGAAGCGCTGATCTGGGCTGACCGTTCTGTTAACACTTTTTTTGGAGAAGCGAATTTTCTGACCTTATCGACCTATGCAGAATTATTGAAAAAATTTAATCGTGTTGCTGAAGCGGATTCGCTGATGAAAAAAGCTATCCCGATGGGTACCGCGCTGCAACTGGTTATGTATGGAATTAGTTTGAACATGATGCAGTTGCACCAGGAAGCTTTCAACATTTTCAAAATCAGTCATGATAAGAACCCTAATGCCGACTATTCAAACCTCGGAATGGTTATGGGTTATTATTTTCTAGGTAAGAAAAAAGAAGCAATCAGTGCTGCCGAGAATGGCAGGCGGGTTACCACTGATCCCCGATGGAAGACCCAGTTCGAGTCTTTCATTGCAGACTTGAATTCAGGGAAAGAAATGTTTAAATAATCATTAATATAACCTGAAAGTTTTTCTTATCGCTTTCCAGGAATGGCGGAAAGATCAGCCCAACTCTGTTAATCAATAGAAGCCGTCAATCGGATTCACATCAACTGAGTTTTGGAAAGGGCTATGACTTCCGGACGAATTTGGTAAGTATAACGATTGTCTGCTCGTTGATTTTTCCTTCTATCTGATCGGTGTTATCCGGAACCAATCGTATTTTTCTTACTATGGTTCCCTTTGGTGCCATAAAGTTGGCGCCCTTTACATTCAGCCCTTGGGTTAACACAATGGTGTCGCCATTGCTGAGTTCCGCCCCATTGCTATCCTTATGCACTTCGCTGACATGGAAAGCATTCATAGCCCAATTAATTACTTTCTCATCCAGTTCTACCGAAGTCAATATTTCATTCGCCCATTCCTGGTCATCATACTGTTTGAGAATGCGGTAGCTAAGGGCCTGTACACTAGGTTCTACATTCCAGATACTGCCACCAAGGACTTGCCAGTGAGCAGCAGCTTCTTTGCTAGCTAATGCTTCAACACAGGTATTGCACAAAGCAACTTCATTTTCGATTGCGTCATTGTTCTTTGGACTTACAGCATAGGCCATTTCCGCGGTTTCTGTCGTGCAGAGTTCACATAGTCCATTGCTTCTCTCGTTGAGTTTAACCGTTATTGAATTGCTCATTTCGCAAAGATATTTTTTTAACAGGTCCTTTCCTCAATCTGTTCAAAGTATTGCACCACATTTTGTTCCGTGTTGAGACGCAAAATTACATCGGAACCAGATAGCTGATGACGCAACATTTGATAAACCTTGATAGAATTTTTCAACGCCACTAGCAATGATTGTCTGTCATAATCGGGAATAGGCGCAATTAGTTCCTGCAGATCTTCACCCACCTGTTGAGTTTCCACTTTCCGCGCTTCTTTTGGAAGGTTGTTGTTTTTTTGCTCCGTGCCAATGCTTGATGCCGGTAAGAACGTTCAATACTTCTCCCTCCTGTAATATGCGTAAAGGTTTGCCTTCGGCACGTCGTATACGCTGCAATTGGTTTTTTCGTCTGCTGCCACCAGCAGTATTTTATAACCCGACTTTAGTCGGACAATAATGATTCAATAAGATTAAAATTCCGATATGATATAAACTTCCATATGATTAAATCTGGTGTCATTTATTCATCGATCGGATCAATAAAATTAATAATCGTAAGTTTAATCGCCGGATAAATAAATATTGAGCTTTTTATATCCGAAATGAGTATGAAATACATCAATCTGAAAGTATTAATTATTTATTGTTTTTTAACGGGATCCGTTTCTGCGCAAACGGCAGGTGATGCACAACAACAACCGAAGGAATCCGCAGAGCAACAATATCTCAGAAGTAAAAAAGATAGTCGCTATTCGCTTGACTGGCCGCCCCGATTACCTGGAGGAAACGCAGTAGTGACTGACAAATCTGCCAAGTTTTTAATTAAACCCGCAAATCTAAAACTCGCTGAAGGAGTTGTTATCGGCAAAACAGAGCCGGAGATCGATTTCCTTTATCTCCCGGGGCAGATATTCCCCGGCAAACTATGGTCAGTTTGGGGTGATGGCTCAGCTTACGGAACAAAATATTATACAAGTATAGGTGATCATGATGCTCCGCGGGGAGAAGGACATGTCTATGAATACGATTCAAAAACCAGGAAAATACGGTTGTTGATGAACGTTAGGAAGTTCCTTGAAGAACCGGGCCGCATGCCTCCGGGCATGGATTACATTCCAGGCAAAATACATGGCAGGGTAGACAGGGGTTCAGATGGATGGATATATTTCTCAACACATAGAGGATCGACAAATGATAATACTACCGATGCCCGTGGTTTTAAAGGTGATAATATTTACAGGGTCGATCCGGTTAGCGGCAAAAAAGAAATCGTGGTTTCATATCCTATGGCTAAACACACCATACCAGCCAGTGTTCTGGATCCACAGCGTATGATATTTTATGGGGGAACCAATCCGGGCAATGATGCAAAGGATAAAGGAATATGGTTTATAGCTTACGATGTTAAGAATAAAAAAATGTTGAAAAAAGCTCCAAATGGTTTTGACCGTTATGCCATCTGGTCCGCAAGCTCAGGTTGTGTTTATTGGAAACCGTTGGCAGAAACAAAGACTGGAGATTTGAAACAGGGAAAAAGTGGTTATAAATATGATCCCAGGACAAATACCATCAGCAGCGTGGCAGAGGTTCCGGTAGTTCGTGCTTGTACAGGAGAAACAAAAGCTGGAATTGTTTATGGATTTACACAGGATAACGGTGATCTGTGGGCATTTGATACAAAGAAAGAAAAACTGACAACTATCGGACCGGCTATGGTTGGGGCTCATAACTATGTTACTTCGGTAGATCTTGATCCGGTTACTGAAAGATATATTTATTATGTACCAGGCGCACATGGTGGTGCCGAGATTGATGGAACACCAGTTATTCAGTATGATCTAAAAACAAAAAAACGAAAGATCATTGCATTTATAAGTAGTTTCTATAAAGAGAAGTATCAATATACGCCAGATGGAACTTTTAGTTCTGCCATAAGTCCCGACGGTAGTATTTTGTACATCACCTGGAATGGCATGCGTGTATCAAACACCAAAGGTTGGAACACCGCCTCGATGACAGCCATCCATATACCCCAGTCAGAAAGATTACCTTAGTCTTAATACATGAAGAGTTTTTAAAACTTGAAGACGAAAATCAATAACATCGAGAAATCAAAATGTCATCAAGAAATCAAAATAACAGCAGAAAATAAAAATAACATCATAATAAAACTCCCGTTCATGAAAAGTTTGAATACTTTAAAATTGATTGTGCGGTACCAGGTATCCGGAACTATCTTGGTTTTGGTGGACATGGGCTCCTCGTATTTGATATTTTAAACAATCACCGGTTTGTTAAACGCATCAAAACACAAGGACTGGATAAAAATGGTATTCCCTCAAACGTTAAGGGGGTTGCCGTAAGTTTAAGCCTCAACAGCATTTTTATCAGTACTTTGGATAAAGTACAACGCATCGATTTAAATACTGAAAAAATAGTCTGGGAAAAAAGCTATCAAGGTGGTACTGATAGGATGTCTATTTCTCCAGATGGAAAAACTATGTACCTGCCTTCTCTCTAAAAAACTTTCTGGAATGTTGTTGACTGCGAATCCGGAGACATTATCGCACCTAAAATTGAAGTTGTTGGCCGCGCACATAACACGCTTTACGGACCATCGGGAACACAGGTTTATCTTGCTGATATAGCTTCGCCTTTATTGCATGTTGCTGATAACAAAAGCCACAAGGTTGTAAAAAAAGTAGGTCCATTTGGAAATGGTATACGTCCATTCACGATTAATAGTGATGAATCACTTGTTTTCGTTACGGTAGACAGTTTACTCGGATTTGAAGTCGGTGATCTTAAAACCGGGAAAAAATTAGCAAGGATTGTAGTGGAGGGATGGAACACCGGTCCGGTAAGAAGACATGGCAATCCAAGTCATGGTATCGGGCTGACCGCGGATGAAAAAGAACTTTAGGTCTGCGATGGCTTCAATATGAGGCTCCATATTTTTAACGCTTTTCCGCCGTATCAGCAATTAACTACCATACCGTTGCAGGACATGCCAGGATGAGTCACATTTAGTCTCGACGGAAAATATGCATATCCATCAAGCGGAGAAGTGATAGAGGTAAAGACGAGGAAAATCATTTGTACGCTGCAGGACGAGTTTAATAACAATGTCGCAAGCGAAAAAATGCTTGAAGTTCAAATTAAAGGTGGAAAAGCCATCAGAATTGCTGATCAGTTTGGAATAGGCCGGGCCCGGAATACTGTGTTCAACACAACCGCAAGTAATTGATTTTCTGAAGGGTCGGAAATTGCTGCTAAATTGTCCAAATAACAGTTTGGTGGTGAAGCTTGTATGTTCAGTAAAAATTTTACATTTGGTAAAATTTTTATATGAAAAAGTTAGCATTCGTCATTTTAATGGCATCTGTTGTTGCTGTCAGCTGTACCGATGAGAAAGCAGCTGATCCTATAAGTACCGCACCAGCAGACAGTGCAAGTACTTCCAAAGCCAAAACCGAAGTTGCCTGGATACCGGTCGATTCAGCAACTGAGATGAAAGCCTGGATGGAATATGCAACTCCGGGTGAAGCTCACAAGACTCTTGCGAAAACAACAGGTACCTGGATAGGTGAAAATACCACCTGGATGGGGAATGGCGCTCCTCCAACCATGAGCAAGTCCACCATGGTGAATAAAATGATTATGGATGGCCGATACCAGCTTTCCACTTTCAAAGGTGATATGATGGGTATGCCCTTCGAAGGAATGTCCATTGCAGGTTATGACAATCACCAGAAAAAATACTTCAGCACCTGGATTGATAATATGGGAACAGGCTTCCTGAAAATGGAAGGTGAGCTGGATGGAACTTCTAAAAAAATAAACTACACCGGCAAAATGATAAACCCGGCAAATGGCCTTGAGTGTGAAATGAGGGAAGTATATACTATGATTGACGATAACAATGGCCTTATGGAATTGTATGGCCCCGATTCCAAAACCGGGAAGGAATATAAGACGATGGAAATCAAACTGACAAGGAAAAAGTAAATCCAGAACCCGTTTATTGGGTAATTGCAGATTCAGCTTAAGAGGTAACATCAACTGCAAATTGATAACCATTCAGGTTTATCATATCGTTATGTTTCAATGTTTCCCCATGCAATCTTTAATTTCCACATATGAGGACTGGTTTATAGCCAAAATAAAGGAGTTTAGCTGAGCATAATATTTATTGTTTAAGTATCAACTTTAACTCTAAAAATTAACTTTAACTCTAAAAAAAAATTTATGGCAAAGTTTCTTACTGGCATCCTGGCCGGAATTGCAATCGGTCTGATGATAGCACCAGATAAAGGTTCAAAAACCAGGCAGAAAATTACAGATGCTTTGAACGACTTGCTGGGAGAAGCTAAAAACCAGATGAATTCATCGGGTGACCAGTTCAAAGATCAGTTTAACGGCCCGGACAATACATACAACCGCGATCCGGAGCCACCTGTGGCTAAAATTAGCACCGACTTTTAATTAGTTGTGAGTGGTGAGTTGTGAGTTGTGAGTGGTGAGTGGTGAGTTTGAAATACTTCAACTCCACACTCACTCATAACTCAACTCACCACTCACCACTCACCACTGAATTTCGATCCGTCTTTCGTCAAGGAAATAGCGCCGGATGTCTAATTTTCTTCGTCTTTTTTATACTACGGGATAGATTTGATCATTCCATATGGAACACTCCATATGGAAAATGATCAATGAAACCTGTATTTATTATATTATTACTCTTTACCTGTTTATCAGTGGCGGGTCAAAGCATCAGCGGAAAGTTGGTGGATTCTCTTAGTCGCCAGCCAGCAGCTTCAGCTACCATTACTCTATATTCAAGCGACTCTTTATTAAAACAAACAGTGATATCCGACAGCCTCGGTATTTATCATTTTAAAAATATTCAAACCGGCACTTATATACTCAGCTACACAATGGTCGGGTATAGTTCAAAATCATTTCCACTTATAGTTAAAGATACCGGATCAATTCTTGTGGACGATGTTCTTCTCGCGATCGATCGTAATCTGCTACAGGCAGTAACGGTGACTGGAAAAAGACCGGTTCTGGAAAATAAGAACGATGGCATCATTTATAATGCAATTAATGATATAGCGATGGCAGGCGCCAGTGCTGCTGACCTGCTTAAACGAATTCCTGTACTTAATGTTGACCAGAACGGAAATGTGAGCATAACAGGAAAAATGAGTTTACGGGTTTTTATCGATAACAAACCATCGGATATATATGGGAGCTCAGTTGCGGATGCTCTTAAGCAAATCCCCGCAGAAGAAATAGAAAAGGTAGAAGTGATCACCAGCCCTTCTGCAAAATATGAAGCGGAGGGTGCGGATGCAGTAATTCTTATCACCACAAAAAAGAGCCGGCTTAACGGAAAAAATGGAAACCTGAGAACATTGATCAAAACATTTAACAGGGAATTATCGGCTGGTTTGAAAGTGCGGAAGAACAGTATTTCATATGGACTCGACGGTGGATTTTACAGTAACTATTTCAAATTCAAAGAAGAGGCGGTGAGAGAAGACCTGGATGCGCTTAGTCCAACTACTTTGGTCCAGGATACACGCCGCCGCAATGAATACTGGTCATATTACCTGGGATTTAATCTTACAAAAATGCTGGATTCACTAAAATCTTTTTCGGTTGGCTATAGGTTCAGGGATGGTAAGTTTAATAATAAAACCTCAACCTATAATGACTTCGCAGTTAAGGGCGTGTCATATTCTCAGTATTCAAGAGATATCGATCTTAACAGTAGTAATACCGGGCATAGTATAAATTCGGGGTACACTGCCAAGTCTGCGAATAAAAAAAATGAATTGAATCTGCTGGGATATTTCTTTACCTATAAAGGCACAGAAGACTATGACCTTAACCAGACAAGAAATGCACTGATTGACTACAACGAGATTAGTAGGGGATGGATGGACAACCGGGAGCTGTCAATACAGGCTGATGATATTTATAAATTTAGCGATAAAACTAAGATAGAGACAGGCGCAAGGGCAGTTTTTCGCTATTTCGGCTCGGCGAATAATCTTGATGTTTACAGTTTTTCCGATGATGACTATAGAAGAGATGAATTAAGATCCAATGATTTTAGCTACCACCGCGCTATCTATGCAGCTTATCTTAATTATAGTTTTACGGTTAAGAAATGGGAAATCAGGGCTGGTGGCCGTTTTGAGCTGACAACTTTGAATGCTGATTTTAAAGACAAGTCTTTAGCTATTCCTGGCTACAATAATTTTATTCCGGATTTTCTTATTAACAGGAAAATTGGTGAGCGCAATTCCATAAGGCTTAGTTACAAAAAAAACATTCTGAGACCTTATCTATATCAGCTTAACCCCAATGTCAATTACACAGATTCATTAAATATCAGCTATGGGAATCCTGACCTTGTTCCAGCTATTCAGCATGGTTTTCAATTGGTTCATAGTTTTACAAAACAGCCATGGTTCTGGAGCAATACTTTGTTTCTGAACAGCACCAGGAATAATGTTGAAAGTATCAGGTTAATCAGACCGGGCGGAATCATGGAAACTACTTATCAGAATATTGGAAAATATATGGATCTGGGGATAATGACAAGTTTAGCGTTAAACCGGCAGACTGGATTTGGTTTCAACATTTCAGGGAATCTGCGATACGTGAAGCTGAGCAGCGAGGCATTGCAACAATCTTCCGAGGGTTTTACCTATGGTACCAATATTAATATTTCTTACCGCTTCAATAGCAGCTTTGGAATAGAGGGTAATGCACGCCTGAACTCAAGAACTATTTACCTGCAAGGCTATGAAACAAGGTGGAAACAGCATGGTATTTCCATCAATAAAAAATTCTTCCGTGACAAACTAAACATTACAGCAGGTTCAGACGATTTTTTTGTAAAGTATCAAAAAGTCAAATCCGTGACAAAGTCAGGCACCCTTGTGCAGTCCTCATCTTCCCGTTATCCGTCAAGAATATTCAGGATCGGCGTCACTTACTCATTTGGAAAAAAAGATTTAGTTGTACATCAGGCAAGATCCGCAGAAGAATTATGAATTATGAGTGATGAGTTATGAGTGAAGTGGTGAGTGGTGAGTTGTGAGTGGTGAGTTGTGAGTGAATTGGTTTAAATTTCACTCATTAACTCACAACAAACCAGTCGTGAATACAAAGGTTTAATGTTTCAAAAGAGAGAGATATATTCTGGATTAGAAAATAAATTTAAGTGACGATACCGTGGTACCGACTGAACTGTACAAATGTCACCAACATTTCTTAAATTTGAAATAAGAGGTGCTTTACATTTCACAATTTCTTGTTTCATTTCATAATTCATAACCCATAATTCATAATTTTCTTAAAGTTTCTACCTGGCATGGCAATCTGGATGAAGCGGAAAGGCTTCTTTCAGCTGACCCCGTTTTGGCCAATGCAAATATTTTTACAGCGGCTGTTACGGGTAATATTATGGCAGTTCAAAAGTTTCTTGCCGATGACCCTGAAAATGCGAAAGCCATTGCTGAACCCTATGGTGGTACCGCTCTGGTTTATCTTTGCTTATCGAAATATCTTCGTTTACAAAATCAACTTAGTGACAATTTTCTCGGGGCAGCATCTGCACTGCTTGAAGCAGGGGCCGATGCCAATGCCGGGTTTTTGACTAAGGGTGAATTTCCGGAATTTGAATCAGCCTTATACGGAGCAGCTGGAGTGGCTCACCATGCAAAACTCACAAAGCTGTTGTTGACATATGGTGCAGACCCAAATGATGGTGAAGTGGTTTATCATTCAGCTGAAACGCATGACCCGGAGTTACTCAAAGTGCTGGTCGAAAGTGGAAAGCTGACCAAGGAAAGCCTTTCACTTATGCTTATCCGAAAACACGACTGGCACGACACGGCAGGAGTAAAATATTTGCTGGAACACGGAGCCGACCCCAACTTATCCTGGGGTAAAGGTGTATATGCTATACATCATGCACTATCGAGAAGTAATGCTTTACATGCTATCAGGTTGTTATTGGAATATGGGGCTGATACCAGCGTTTCCAGTGCAGGACAAAACGCTGTCGTTCATGCAGCAAGGGAGGGCCGCAGCGATGTATTGGCTTTATTCCGTGAGAAAGGGATTAACACTGAAACCGAAGGAGTTGATAAACTTATTGCTGCCTGTGCAGCAGGAGACCAACATGCAGTAGAAGTTATTATCACCAGTTTTCCTGAGTATTTGGAAGAAATAAAAACTATAGGTGGTGAACTTCTATCAAGATTTACGCTGAATGGAAATGCACCGGGTGTTAAGCAATTACTTGATATTGGTATTGATGAGAATACTCCTTATCTGCATGGCGATGGATATTTTGATATACCTCAAGGCAGTCTTGCAATACATGTAGCGGCCTGGCTGGGCCGGCCTTATATGGTAAAACTTTTAATTGAGCATGGTGCTCACATTGATATCCCTGACGGAAATGGACAAACCCCGCTTGCTCTTGCGGTTCGTGCCTGCATAAATTCATACTGGACCGAGAGACGATCTCCCGACTCTGTCGCAGCACTCATCAAAGCCGGAGCTTCAGTTAAGAACATTATTTTTCCTACGGGCTACGATGAAGTGGATGAATTATTGAAAAAAGAAGGTTTGAATGAGTTATGAATTATGAGTTATGAATCAATGTCGTTTAGTTAAGCCCTAAAGCTGTTTATATTCCATAGATGGTGGTTTCTTCTGTTTATGCTTTCGTTTAAACTTTCGTCCCGGTCTCACTATCTCGCATGTCCTTAATAATACATCATCCATCGCCGCAAGAGC
>NZ_DATHKG010000161.1:0-175598 GCF_035489435.1 Flavitalea sp. | reverse complement strand
ACTTGGGGGAATATCATACTAACATAACAATTCTTACCAGTCCTATATAGCAGGCTTCGTTGTCCCATCATTCAATAAGCATTAAATCTTGTGGATAAGCCAATCACTTAATTAGCGATAGATGACAAATGAGCTGATATTGATTTTTGCAATTCCCTGCCCGATCTAATATACAAACCGATCTTACATTCGATGGGAGGAGATAACGCAGCCATCCGCAAAAAAACGCCGCGTGCAAATGCTGCCACCCGCAAACGCTGCCACCCGCAAAAACTACTACTTCCAAAGGCAGCCCCCGATAACGCTGCCACGTGTAAAAGCTGCGTTCGCAAACGATAAATCACGGCCACCCGCAAACACTAAATCACTACTACGCTGAATCATTGCCAGGCTGTAGCGAGCAAACGATGCAATACCCATCGTTATTTTTTCCTTTGCGCTTTGGGAAATATTATTAATGCACTGGAACCAGATTGCTTGCGAATTAGATGAAAAGAATGCAAATGCAATGATGCTCAACCGAAATTTCGATAGCTGAGATTGGTGCTAATGGATTTTGGCAAGTGTTTTTCCGATAACCGGGTAGCTGGCAACTGTAATTCAGAGAACGGTAACACAGCAATGTCATTTCAATTTCTGCAATGCCGATAATGTCAATGCCGGTTATTGCAATAAGCGAATGTTGAATTTTGTTGTACAAGTCGCATATCCCCCTAAGTGAACGAGATTAGAACGTGCAGGATGGGCCTGAGGTTGGTTTGATTGCCACCTTCGATTCCTGTTCGGAGTTACCCAAGCCGATCAGGGCCCAACAGCAACCAGCACTACAAGCATACCTAAAAAAAGCTGATCAGGGAACAAAAAGCCGATCGGAGACAACAGCAGAGACCGGCATAACGAAACGTATTAACCAGGAATCACAGTGGCAAATCAAACTAACCGAAAGGCCCATCCGGCGAAGGGAAGAACCGAGTGAACGCCATGACCGTGCACAATCAACAATCTCACATATATGCAACGGGGATAAAAAGATCATTTCTTTTGCCCAAAAAGCCATGGAAGTAGCTCAGGCTCATCAAATGCATTGTTCCAGCTATTATGTAACACGCCCGGATACTCCGTATACTTCACATTCGCCCCGGCTTTTTTCAAAGCGTTTACTATCAGCCTTGAATTGCCAACCTTTACCGTTGGATCTTTATCGCCATGAAAAACCCAGATTGGAAAACCCTTTGCATAGGTCGTGACTTTCTCCGGGTTGCCGCCACCACAGATTGCAATTGCTGCGGCAAAAAAACCAGGCTTGCGCCAAAGCAATTCAAATGTTCCCATACCGCCCATTGACAAGCCCCCGATATAAATCCTGTTTTTATCGACATTGTTTCCTTCAGCCAGCGAATCCATCAGCTTACTGACAAGGTCCAGCGTTTTTCCAGCCGGAACATTTGCTGGAAAAACCAGTCTCCCGAGCGAATCATCTTCCTTGAAGTTGAGTGAGATCCTGGCCCAGAAATCTGTAAATGGGCATTGCGGGAAGACTATGATGGCCGGGAACGCTTTGCGGTTAGCCGCGTTAGCGAAAAAGCTTCCGCCGTGTTTCAGCTGACCTTCATTGTTGTTACCCCTTTCGCCTGCACCATGCAGAAACAGTACAACCGGATATTTTACTAAAGGAGTATAGTTTTCCGGGTACATGATGCGGTATTGCAATACAGTACTGTCCCGCATAAAGGTTTTTTTCTCATAAATCCCATTTTCCTGTGCGCCGGATTGTGTAATTGTCATAATTCCAAGCAGAAACAACAAAGCTTTTTGCATGTACGGAAGATAATTATTAAATGGATATATGATGAAAAGGCCAAGTTAAAAATTCAACCTAAACTGTTGATTATTCAGCTATAATAATGAATAATCGTGATATTTGCAGATGATCAAAAAGCTCGATTGGTATATTCTTAAAAAGTTTTTATCTACTACCATATTCATGGTATTGATCTTTTCACTGATCTCAGTTGTGATCGACACCAGTGAAAAAACCGATGAGTTTGTAAAATCCGGTCTTTCAGCCTACACTATTCTTACCCAGTATTATGCCGGCTTTGTTCCATTTATCATTTCAATGATCTTTCCGCTGATGGTGTTCATCGCGGTAATACTTTTTACTTCGAAAATGGCGGGCAGATCTGAAATTATTGCGATCCTGGCCGGAGGTGTAAGTTTTAACCGGATGCTTCGTTCATACCTGATAGGGGCGTTTATACTTGGTGGTGGTTTCTGGCTGGCAAATCAATACCTGATCCCCCGCGCCAATATTCTACGGGGAAACTTCTCGGCGAGATATATAGATTCCGAAAGTTCTTATGAAAAGCAGGAGTATTATAAAAAAAGAAGGGACTATTATTATCGCATCAATTCAGATACCTATGCCGGTATGCGTAATTACGATTCGACTACAAAAACAGCAAGAAGTGGTTTTTTTATGGAAAAAATCGCAGATGGTAAAGTCGTTTATAATCTAAGGGCAGATAATATCAGGTGGGATACTTCAAAACAAAACTGGCAGATGACAAATGTTGTCGAGCGTAAGCTTGATGGATTGAAAGAAACCATCAGCCACACCGATTCAAGGAACATTAATCTTTCAATGCGTCCGGAAGAGATTGAAGATAAATATCTGAAAGACAAAATGACTACCCCAAAACTTATGGCTTTCATTAGTGCCGAAGAAACCAAGGGTACCGAGGGGCTGAACAATTACAAAGTAGAAAGATATCGGCGTGATGCTACTCCTTTTTCTGTTTTTCTTCTGACAATCATGGGCGCAATTATAGCTTCAAGAAAAACCAGGGGCGGGAGCGGGCTACACCTGGCATTAGGCATTATCATAGCCGCACTTTTTGTAGTTATGGATAAGTTCTCACTCACCTTTTCAACAAAAAGTAATTTTTCGCCGGTACTGGCTGCCTGGATGCCTAATATAATATTCGGATTCGTGACAATTTTTATATACCGGAGAGCACCAAAATAGATGCTTCGATCAGCATTAAAAATTCTGCGTTCATCCCTGTTATTTATTAATTTATCGTTTCCGGCAAGTAAACCGGATTGATAGTTCCCTTGTTTTGTTTTAACTTTAAGCGCCTTAGCAACAGGCGTATATGTGTGATCTTAATGAATAAGGCTATAATTACGATTGTTTATCAATTAATATAACCAGTATATAATGGGAATTCTTAAAGATCGGTTCAGGGAGAAAGCAACAGCTTCAGCTGCTGAAATTAAAAATCTCCTCAAAGACCATGGAAGCAAAATAGTAGGGGAGGTTCAACTTTCGCAGGTATACCAGGGAATGCGCGGTATCACTGGCCTGGTATCAGAGACTTCGTTGCTGGATTCAAAAGAAGGGATTCGTTTCCGCGGATATTCAATCCCGGAATTGCAGGAAAAGCTGCCAAAAGCTAAAGGAGGAACAGAACCTTTACCGGAAGGATTGTTTTATTTAATGCTTATCGGGGAATTGCCAACGGAAGAAGATGTAAATCATGTAACATCAATTCTCCAGAGAAGATCGCATGTTCCAAAACATGTATTTGATGTTATTGATGCTTTTCCTGTTGAATCACATCCTATGACGATGTTTGTAAGTGCCATCATGGCGCTGCAGACAGAAAGCAACTTCGCGAAGCAATATGCCGAAGGGATGAACAAAAAAGACTACTGGATCGCAGCTTTTGACGACAGTCTTGATCTTATCGCGCGCTTACCACGGGTTGCAGCTTATATCTACAGAAGAAAATATAAAAAGGATCAGCATATACAACCAAACGGCTTACTCGACTGGGCAGGTAATCTTGCACACATGCTTGGTTACAATAATGAAGGCTTTAAGGAACTGATGCGTTTGTATATGACTATTCACGCCGATCATGAAGGTGGAAATGTGTCTGCACATACAACACACCTGGTTGGCTCTGCACTAAGCGACCCTTATCTTTCACTGGCTGCGGGCATGAATGGCCTGGCAGGGCCCCTACATGGTCTTGCAAACCAGGAAGTGATAAAATGGATATTTGAACTGAGAGAAAAACTGAAAACAGAATCTCCTTCCAAAGAACAGATTGCGAATTATGTACAGGAAACCTTGAAAGAAGGCAAGGTTGTTCCGGGTTATGGTCATGCCGTTTTGAGAAAAACGGATCCACGTTTCACTGCCCAGATGGAATTCGGGAAAAAACATATGCCTGAAGATCCGTTGGTTCAGACAGTCTGGAACGTTTATGAAGTGGTTCCGCCTATCCTGGAATCACTGGGAAAGGTGAAAAATCCATGGCCGAATGTTGATGCACATAGTGGTGCTTTACTGGTTCATTATGGTATGGTAGAATATGATTTCTACACGGTATTGTTTGGAGTGAGCCGCTCACTGGGTGTGCTTGCCAGCCTGATCTGGGACAGGGCACTTGGCTTCGCGATCGAAAGGCCAAAATCAGTGACAACTGAACTGGTGAAAAAATGGATCAATGGTGAAGATAATATTTGGGGAGATTAGGATTTCCAGGCTCAATAAGCCAGTGAATCAGAAATATTTTGGAGAAAAACCCTGTCGTCAGATGGGGTTTTTCTTTTGGTTGAAACTGATCACAGGTATATATTTGCAATCCTTAACAGCTTTAGGGGGGATTAGCTCATCTGGTAGAGCGCAAGCATGGCATGTTTGAGGTGACCGGTTCGATCCCGGTATCCTCCACTTAACCGGTCAACTTTAGATTTTAAAGGTTGGCCGGTTTTTTTTATACTTAAATCCCTGCTAGGACTGAGTATGGCGAGAAGGTTGCCATTAATTTTCGGGTTCGACATTCCTTTTTCGTCAATAATTATTTTCCGGAAAAATCGAACAATAATTTTACGTAGAATTGAGGTTGAACTTGTTTCAAATAGTTCAGGAAGTTTTCGAATTAAGTCGATAACTGTTGTCATATATTTTTGATAATTGATATTTCGCTGTTGCTATTATGATATTCAGCTTCAGCTGGCTGATCTCGTATCTAATCTTGAATCTGAATTTTGAAATGAAGTCGCGTCTATACCGCTGTCAGCTCTTACTGGCATATTGAGTAAACCTTTTGCCGGGATAAATTTAGTTGCGATGCTATTGACCTCAGGGAGTCAACTTTTTCGAGAGATTGAATGAGAAGGCTAATTTGTTGCATTGGGATGTTCGACTACTCTGTCTTCAATCCAATTGAAAAAATAATCGGGTTATATTATTTATGAATAAATTTTTTGTATTGAATTTTGTGATTTTGTCATGGAGTGCTTGCAATTGTCAAGTATTTTCACAATACAAAATTGTAAAAATTCCCGAAGATTCTTTTTATCTCAGATTTTACTATAACAGTAAAAATTCGAATTTCACAAAAATGATTCAGTAAAGTTTTTATGTAAATCAATCAAACCAAATTCTTTTTTATTATTGATAATGTTATTAATGTGATCAATAAAGTATTAAAACAATGAAAACAGTTGAATCAATCTTTCGGAAGTACTTAATTGTAGCGTCATTCCTCATGATTGTTCAAATCATATTACTAGTCATTTCCTTTTATGTTCCATTAAATTTATATCAATGGACAGCGAAAATATCAACCACTGCTTTTCACATCGTAGGCTATTTTATGACTTTACTTTTCTACTTTTCTTTTTTCAATATCTTTATATTGATTATTTCTGCAATTGTCCAGATCGCTGACGGCAAAATGACGAGTTGGACATTTTTCTTTTTGGCTTCTGCTGTAGCTTATATTTTTTACACGATTGAAGTTGGAAAAAGTATTTGATTTTTGTTTTCATGACGATTAGAGTCGGTGGCAGACGAGCGCACAGGTCTTGGAAAAGTCGGTGTAGACTGGTTTTCCGAATAATTTATAAACTGTTTATAATAAAGTGTTGAAGCTATTATACAGTATGTTTCTTCTCCCGTCAAGTCAGTAAAACAAATCATTCATCACTACTTCATTTTGTATTCGCCCAAGATAATATTCGTTTTTCTTAGTGCCAAAGGTGGTGATCATCGTAGGAAAAAGTGTTTTCCTGGTTTTGGTCCGGGTTCGGAATACATTCAACTTAATATCAATCTCGCCGGCATATTTTTTATCGATCACAAATTCCGCAGTAGTGAACTTTATTTCGCAGATATTGATGCAACGGTCCTGCCTGTCAATCAACAGATCGATCTGCGCTCCCTGCTCCCCTTTATCGGGAACATATCGCCAGCCGGATAAATGCGTAAGTACACCTTCAATACCCAATGCGCGTTTGATTTGGGTTGTATGTTTCTGGCAAACCGATTCAAAGGCAAAACCTGTCCAACTCAGGTAAGATGCCGTGCCGGATTGTTTTAACCATGCCCCTTTACCTGTATCTTTTGGTTTCTCAATAAATTTTATATAGAACAAAGAATACTCGTCAGACAGTTTATAGATGCTCTCATTCTCCGATTTTTGAAAGGCGAGATACGGTGTAATAAAACCCGATTCCTCCAACTCCTTTAAGATCCTGGTGGTAGTTCCGCCGGAAGTAAAACCACAGGCCGCGATAATCTCATTTCGCGTCAATCCTTTTCCTTTGCGCGCCAGTGCACGGACAACGGCTATATGGTTCTCAGAATTTGCGAAGAGCGATTGATACAACTTGTCAAACTCCTGTTTCAGTATTCCGTCTTTAGTAAAGCAGAGCCTGTCTATAATTTGCACAGTGCTTTCACCAGTGTTTAAGTCTTTAAGATAATGCGGGATGCCGCCCATCGCCATATATATTTGTAAAACCTGGTAACGGTCAAGGACAATTTTCCTGGCGCTTAAGTATTGTTCCGTTTCTCCCAACGTGAATGGCAGCAACCGGATCGTTTGTGTCACACGGTTATGGAGTCCACCCCGGTTATTAATGATATTCTCAATCATCCACGATGCCGCCGACCCGCAAATAATAACTTTCAGGTGATTCTTTCGGGACGCCGACACGTTCCACCAATGATCGAAAGCCTGTAGAAAACCGGATTTGCGGGTATTGATCCACGGAAATTCGTCAAGAAATACAACGGCTGGTTTATTGCTGGCCAGGTTATCCAGAAATGCGTCCAGCATAGAAAAGGCCTTTACCCAATTTTCCGGAGTTGCAAACGCGATGGTACTCCGGGCAGATTTCTGTAAGGCAAGACTGAAATTCTGTAGCTGGACCTGCATGGTGGCGTCATGTATCCCAATAAATTCAAATACAATTTTATCGCTGCAAAATGTCCGGATCAGATATGTCTTGCCCACCCTTCGCCTTCCATAGATAGCAATAAGCTCCGCTTCGCCCGAATCTATCTTAGCGGCCAATACCTCCTGTTCATCGATTCTGCCAATTATCTGCATAAATCTATATCCAGCCAAATTTAAACATTTTCAATCATTTTGGACAGTTATAATATTTATACTCAGCCAAAATAGACTTTAATTTGATATTTTGGACGACTATAAAAAATTATATTAAGCCAAAATGACGTCATTTTGACCAGTTTTGGACAGTTATAAAAAATTATATACGGCTAAAATATCATTTTGATATAGTTTTTGGAAGACCCGCCTTTTAAGTATACAAGACAGGAATCAATAAGGACAGGTATAATGAAAGGTTATCGATTATTTGACGGTTGATGTTGCATCAGCTTATTAATGTATGCCGCAACATCTGAAAACGGAAGATTTTCCACCAGGTAAGCATGACGGCTTCCGGAATCCGTCCATGAATTTGTTCCATCTGCGTTAACCACCATGGTACCTTGATGAAGTTTATACCAGGGCGCATATCCTTTCACCCCGACTAATACCGCGGTCTGATCCCAACTCATTCTGCCTGCTGAATCCTGTTTTGCCAAAGGAATAGAAATTCGGTAAACATCTTTGACCGGGCTGTTTTTTATTGAAGCGTTTTTTACCAGCGGAAGACCAGTTTTAATTTTCTGGCCGATTTCAAAGCCGCTTAATATGATTTTTGAGGGCCAGCGTTCAAATACCAGTTTCGATGCTGCTGCATCTTCACGGACATTGAATTCATTCCCGGCAGGAAATCTTCCAGCCATACTAACCAACAACTTCACTTTTCGACGGACCAGCTCTGTACCGGGATAGGGCGAATATTTATCGCCGGGTGATTGCAACAGCCCCGCCAGATTTGTCAGGAAACCAACGGTGACAATAGTTACAGTATTATCGGGACGGGCAGCAAGGATTTTCCGGTAAAGCTCAACAGCTTCGGTTGCTTCTTCATTTGATTTAATGGTATGCGGATAACGGGCTATTAATGTATCTGACCAGTGCTGCGTATCGCGTTGGTTAACCGCGTTGCCCCTGGCAACTCCGACCGGTACCGATGCCCTGTTAAAATAAGTATTTAATATGTTGAGCACTGGCACCACACCAGCATATTTAGTACTCGCTATGGTGGCAAGAATATTCACCTGGTTAGAGTCAGCCAGCGCATGTAACAAGGCAATAGCACCGACATCATCATAATCCGGCCCCATGTCTGTGTCAAAAATGAGCGGAGTTTTTTCCTGGGCAGAGGCGCCCGGGATGATAAAAAATGAAAACAAACAGGTTATGGCAACTAGTACTGGATATCGCATAAAAGATATTTGTTGATTTGGCTTAGGAGTAATTGCTATAGCAAATTAACGTTAAGATAGAATTTATGCTAAACTCATAAACCATTAATTTGTGAAATATTATTGGCGGGATGTTTAATTAAGACGTTTATGCAGCAAGAAGAATCAAAATCGTGGCGGGAAAAGATTCATTCGATCGTTTACGAATCATCCACGCCCGCAGGTAAGGCATTTGATGTTACCCTGTTGTTCCTGATCTTCACAAGTATATTGGTGGTGATGCTGGACAGTGTCGAATCACTGCATAATCGTTATGGCAACCTTTTTTTGAAGCTCGAATGGACCTATACCATTTTGTTTACCATAGAATTTATTTTAAGGCTGATCTGCATCAAAAAGCCCTTCCGGTTCATATTCAGTTTTTTCGGAATCATAGATATTCTCTCCATCCTCCCTACTTATATAGGTTTGTTTTATGCAGGTGCTCAAACCTTGCTTGTAGTGCGGGCCCTCCGTTTGCTTAGAGTTTTCCGGATCTTTAAGCTGAGGCACTATGTGAACGAAATGCAGTTTCTGCTACAGGCAATCAAGGGAAGTGTAAGAAAGATCAGCATATTCATGATGATGGTTTTTACAACAGTCATAGTACTCGGTTCGGTGATGTATCTTGTTGAAAGGGGCAAAAATGGTTTCACCAGTATCCCGGATAGTATTTACTGGGCGATTGTAACCATCACTACAGTTGGCTATGGCGACATTTCGCCTGTTACCCCATTGGGTAAATTTGTGGCTAGTGTTATCATGCTGATGGGCTATGGTATTATTGCCGTTCCAACTGGCATTATCACAACAGAGATGGCGCTGGCAGCACGTAACAAAAACCACAGTGCGGAAGCTTGTCCGAACTGTGGCCGTGAAGGGCATGAAGAAGATGCGGTTTATTGTAAATATTGTAGTGCAAAGTTATAAGATCGTCATCTCTGGTTCTCTTCTTCAAAGCCTACGGTATTTGATTTATATTGCGTTCGATTTTTTATCAAAATAAACGATGCCTTGCGATCCGGAAGATGCAGTCTGAAAATAACCTGGCCATGGCGCCCGAAAATAAGAGTGAACCAGGCATTATAAAACGCCCATGAAACTTTTTTGACACATCCCTCAAGTGCGGGGCCAGCCAAGGGAATGCAAATAGGGCGTTTCCCCCATCCAGGGTGTGGGCCAAAAAAATAAAAATGAACGGATGAAAAAAAATAAGAATCTCATTTTTTATGCTACAACCATTGTTGCTTTTTCAGCGATTATATACTTCGTTATAAAACAGGGTACAGTTTTACAGTCTGGCCGGGTGAAGGATTTCGTGCCACAGATTAATGCCTCGACCTGGGATCAGTTTAAAAATACTTTTCTACTCAACCTGCAGTATCCACTAGCCATCCTGCTTTTGCAGATCCTGACGATAATTATTGTTGCCAGAATATTTGGTTTTTTTTGTAAGAAAATAGGACAGCCAACGGTAATAGGGGAAATTGTTGCAGGTATCGTTCTCGGGCCTTCATTTCTTGGGATGTATTTTCCAGAATATGCAGGCTTCCTTTTCCCGAAACAGTCGCTTCCGAATCTGCAATTCCTTAGCCAGATCGGTTTGATCCTGTTTATGTTCGTTATAGGAATGGAGCTTGACCTTAATGTACTAAAGAGTAAAGCCAAAGATGCTATCGTCGTAAGCCATGCCAGTATCATCTTTCCTTTTACATTAGGAACTGGTCTTGCCTATTTTATTTACCAGCATTTTGCGCCTCCCAATATCGGTTTTCTTGCGTTCTCACTTTTCATGGGGATAGCAATGAGCATAACCGCATTTCCCGTGCTTGCAAGGATCGTACAGGAACGGGGTCTTTCAAAAACAAAACTCGGCACCATAGTCATTACCTGTGCCGCTGCTGATGATATTACTGCCTGGTGTATCCTTGCCGTTGTTATCGCGATAGTAAAAGCGGGTTCTGTATTAAGCGCACTTTATACAATTCTGATGGCGCTGGCTTATGTATTTATCATGTTGAGAGTGGTACAACCATTTCTGAAAAAAATAGGCGACAAATATCAAAACAAGGAATCGTTTAGCAAGCCGGTGGTTGCTATATTTTTTATTACATTATTGTTATCGTCCTATGCCACGGAGGTTATCGGCATCCATGCCTTGTTTGGCGCTTTCATGGCCGGAGTGATAATGCCGGCAAATACCAATTTTAGAAACATATTTATTGAAAAGGTTGAAGACGTAGCACTGGTTTTGTTATTACCACTGTTTTTCGTTTTTACCGGACTGCGCACGCAGATCGGATTGTTGAATGAGCCTTATCTCTGGAAGATTTGCTTTGCAATTATAGCTGTTGCCGTGATTGGAAAATTCCTCGGCAGCGCCCTTGCGGCCAGGTTTGTCGGGCAAAACTGGCGTGACAGTTTAGCTATAGGTGCATTGATGAATTGCAGGGGATTGATGGAGCTCATTGTACTTAACATTGGTTACGACCTTGGCGTACTGAGCCCGGAGATATTTGCAATGATGGTGATCATGGCGCTGCTTACCACTTTTATGACAGGCCCGGCCTTAGACCTTATCAATAAGTTCCGGCCCGAGAAAAGCAGGCCCGCAGAGGCGATCATGAACGATCTGCTCAAATACAATATCATTGGCTCTTTCAGCACGGCCAAAAAGGGCGTATCCATCCTTAAACTGGCGCATAGTCTTGCAAGGAGATCATTGGACACAACACAGGTAACTATGCTTCATGTTTCGTCCAGCAATGAACTCAATTTATATAACCAGGAAGAATATGAACGTGATAGTTTCAACCCGATCCTGGACGAGGCAAAAAAACTTAACCTCAAACTTCTGACAATTTTTAAACCTGCCCTCGATGTAAATCACGAGATTACTACCGTAGCAAATGCAGGCAATTATGACCTTCTTTTAATTGGTGCAGGAAGTTCCGTTTTCGAAGGCACTTTCCTCGGGAGGTTGCTGGGAATCACAAGTAAGATTATCAATCCTGAAAAATTATATGATACCATTACTGGTAAAGAAAGACTTTTCGAGAATGCATATTTTGACGATCGGGTCCGGCAGATTTTAAGAGCATCGAAAATACCTGTTGGTATCTACATCAATAAAAGGTCAGACAAGCTTGAACACATATTTGTTCCAATATTTTCCATCAGTGACAGCTACCTGTTTATCTTCGCTCAAAAATTTATTAATAACAGTCTTTCACGTGTTAGCATCCTGGACATAGCTGGTGTTATCAGGCAGAATCCTGAGTTAAGTGCCAGCATCGAATCTATAAAGGGTGCCAATCCGGGTTCTGTTGAATTATTAAACGTAGATAGAATCGAAAGAAAATTCCTGGATCAGCAGGACCTTATGCTTATCAGTATGGATAGCTGGCGTAAAGTGGTTGAAGAACAGAATGAATGGTTATCGCGGTCTCCGTCGGTTCTGATAATTAAACCATAAAACAATGCTGATATTCTGATCATAGCACAATTCTTATATGAACCATAGAACAGTTCTTATATCCGGACCAGGTCTACGAAGCCCTTTACTTTATAATAAGTTTTGATAACACTGGCCTTTCATTATCTGTGAAGGGAAAGTTTATATTTGGAAAAACCTTTTATCAATGGACTCCCGGAGAGAATTTTTAAAGAAAGCAGCATTGGTTTCCGGAGGTACCGGTTTATTTCAGGGCCTGCCTGCCTCGGTTCAGCGCGCACTCGCAATTGATCCTATCGCCGGATCCACATATCTTGATGCGGAACATGTGGTGATCCTGATGCAGGAAAACCGTTCATTCGATCATTGTTATGGAAGCTTAAATGGAGTACGCGGATTTAAAGACCCACGTGCTATTATCTTACCTGACGGGGACCCGGTATGGTTCCAGAAAAATGCGGAAGGAGAAGCTTATGCACCTTTCCGTCTTAACATCAAGGAAACCAAATCAACCTGGACAGGCTCATTGCCGCATTCCTGGACAAACCAGGTGGATGCAAGAAACAACGGGAAATTCGACAAATGGCTGATAGCAAAACCGTCCGGGCATAAGGAATTTGCCAGGGCCCCGCTTACCATGGGATACTATAACCGGGAAGACATTCCTTTTTATTATGCGCTTGCGGATGCTTTCACTGTGTGTGATCAGAATTTTTGTTCATCCCTTACGGGCACCACACCAAACCGTTTGTTTTTATGGACCGGAACAGTGAGGCAGGAACCAAACACTGATGCCTATGCGAATGTGCGGAATGAAAATGTGGATTATGAGGCTGAAGTTAACTGGACTACTTTTCCCGAAAGACTTGAAGAGGAAAACATCTCCTGGAAAATATATCAGAATGAAATAAGCCTGGCATCAGGTTTTAACGGTGAAGAAGATTCATGGCTTGCAAACTTTACTGATAACCCAATTGAATGGTTCAGCCAGTTCAATGTGAGGTTTTCGGCTACTCATCGCAGGTATATGGCTGAGATGCAGCAAATTTTGCCATCGCAGATCAGTGAACTGGAGTCAAAACTTGCTAAACTGGATCAAAACGATAAGGCTACAGTGACGACAAAAAAGGAGCTGGCCGCCAAAAAGAAACTGCTTCAACAGGCAAAAATTGTTCAGGAAAAATATACTGACGAGGCATTTGCCCGGCTAACAGAAAAACAGAAAGGTATTCACTCCAGGGCTTTCACCACTAACTCAGCTGATGCGGACTACCGGACCATAAGTTCTTATAGTTATAAAGATGGTGATCAACAAAGAACTATGAATCTTCCGAAAGGAGATGTTTTGCACCAGTTCAGAAAAGACGTTATGGCCGGGGAACTTCCAACTGTGTCCTGGTTAGTGGGACCTGAGAATTTCAGTGATCATCCGGGCGCTCCATGGTATGGAGCATGGTATGTTTCAGAGGTGTTAGATATTCTGACCCAAAAACCCGAGGTTTGGAAAAAAACAATCTTCATACTTTGTTATGATGAGAACGATGGGTATTTCGATCATGTTCCACCTTTTGTTCCTCCTGATCCCTATACTGAAGGGACGGGCCTGGTTTCAAAAAATATTGATGCAAAGATTGAATATGTTAAGCTGGAACAGGACATGAAGCGCAAAGCCAGGACTGAAAGCCGGGACAGCTCCATTGGACTTGGATACCGTGTACCGTTGGTAATTGCTTCTCCCTGGTCCAGGGGAGGGCAGGTCTGTTCCCAGGTTTTTGATCACACATCCATTCTCCGTTTTCTTGAAAAATTTCTTAGCCACAAGTCTGGTAAGGAAATCGCTGAACCAAATATCTCGGCATGGCGACGCGCTGTATGTGGTGATCTCACATCTGTATTCAAAGAGTACAGGAACGAAAAAGTTCCTTTGCCACCGGTTATTGTAAAAAATGCTTTTTACGAATCTGTCCATAAAGCACAATTCATGAAAGACCCGGCCGGGTACCAGGAGCTCACAAGAACGGAGATCGATGTAGCAAAAAAGAATTTAAAAAAATCATCAGTACTTGTCCAGGAGAAGGGAACCCGCCAGGCTTGCCCGCTGCCTTATGAATTATATGCTGATGGTAACATCAGTACAAATAAAAAAGATTTCTTGATTACCATGGCCGCTGCAAAAACATTTTTTGGTCCGGTTGCTGCAGGTTCTCCATTTATTATATATGCGTGTTCAGCACATAGGACAATTGATCAGAAAAGCTATGAGAAAATGCGGGTATGGAATTATGCAATGGAAGCAGGTGAGAAGTTAACTGATACCTGGCAACTGGAAGATTTTGAGGATAAGTCATATCATCTGCGTGTACATGGGCCAAATGGATTTTATCGACGGTTTGAAGGCGATGTAAATGATCCATTGATTGAAGTGAACTGTGTTTACTTATCAATACCAGGCAATGCAAAGGCAACGGGCGAGTTGGCGATCAAAATATTAAACAAGGGTGCTGAACAATATATCATCACAATTGTTGATCCCACATATAATAATATCAACAAAACAGTTTCAATTGGTCCTGCCGGAACAGCGAAAGCATCTCAAACCTTAATTGTACCCCCCGGGAAAAGTTTTGGGTGGTATGATGTTATTATGCAGGAGAAAAGCAGGCCGGCATTTGTAAAACAATTTTCCGGACATGTGGAGACTGGTAAATTTAGTTCAACTGACCCGGCAATGGGTTAGCAGTTTTTGACTAACACTCATTAATAAATCATTAAACAAAAAGCGATATGAATATCACACTTGAACAGGCGGAAGCGGCTATTAAAGCAGCAAAACAAAAAGCAACTGAACTTAAAACACTTATGAACATTGCTGTTGTAGATTCAGGAACCAACCTTATAGCGTTTGCACACATGGACAATGCATGGCTTGGATCCATTGATATCTCCCAGAAAAAAGCACGGACGGCCAGGTACTTCAACATGGATAGTGGTGAAATCGGCAAGTTGTCACAACCCGGCGGTCCCCTTTATAATATTGAACATTCAAATGGGGGTCTTATTTCATTTCCAGGCGGTGTTTGCATAAAAGATAAATCAGGTAACATTATTGGTGCGATCGGGGTATCGGGCGATAGCGTTGAAAATGACCATGCGGTTGCTACAGCCGGCGCAAAAGCTATCTGATAATTCCTGTTTCAAAACTTTCCTTCGCAACTCCTCATAAAAGCGGGGATCAACTTATCTGAATAGTTGATCCCCGGTTTTAGCTATCAGATATCAGTAAACTGATTTCAGTTGCCTGATATTTTTCTTATGCTGTTTCTGAGCTTTAATCACTTTAACAAATATTACCTTCTTCCTCTGCCTACCAGCCAGATGATCAGTGCAATCACAGCAACTACTATCAGCACGCCCACCCACATACCTGCGGAAAAAATATCTCCGGCCAATTCACAGCTGCTGAAAGATGAGACTAAAGCAAAAAGTCCAAGATTAAGGGTAAATTTCTTCATATGTCAAATTTGAATTTATGAGTAAAAATGCCAATCAAAGGAGATATAAAACTCATGCCATTGAAACAATATTCATCAAAACCACTACTTTTGACAAACCCCCGGGATCAAACCCTGACAACCACTGGATGATTTGTTTGCGTTCTAAAGCTGCTTGCAATCTATGATCCGTAATTATATAACAAACTTTATTGTTGTTGTTGTCATCACTGTCGGTATTATCGCAATAGGGGGCTGGTTCTCGGACCTTGGAAAGATGAGGCCACTTGTATCAAGTATAGCCTCCACCAAATTCAATACTGCTATCTGCCTTATTTTTTCTGCTATCGCATTATTCGTTTCCAACAGGCAGAAAAAATCAAAATATGTTTCCATTGCAGGGATTGCCTGTGCTTATGCTGTAGTGGTTATTGCTTCACTCACTATTTTAGAATATATCACCGGAATAAAAGTCGGCATTGATCAGGTGATTGTAAATGACCTCGGTGGCGACGCCAATCCTGGCCGGATAGAACTGTCAGCCTGCCTGATGTTTCTGATAGTTGGTGTGATGCTGATCAAATTAGAACGATCAACATCGCATATACTTGTACAGATATTGCTGCCCCTGGTATTTTTTGTTGCCGTATTTATCACTTTCAATTTTATTTCGGGCCTCAACTACCTGGAAAGTATGCCATTCGCAGTCAATACTGCACTCACCACATCTTTGAGTATCATGGCGCTTTGCATTGGAATATTTTATAGTAGCCCCCTGGATTATATAAAATTTTCGTTTGAGAAAAAAATGGCAGCCTATTTTGCTGTTACCATTTTATTACTCGGTATTGTGTTTTTTTCATTTTCAGCCAATAACCAGAAATTAATTGCAAGTTCAAAATTGATAGATCATACCAAGGACGTTCTATTGAGAGCGTCACTGGTGTTGAATGAAGCCCAGGATATTGAAAATGGTGCCCGCGGTTTTTTGATTACCGGTCGGGAAGAATTTTTAGAACCTTATTACAAGAGCTCAGTCAGTATTTTCAAAAATATAGGAGAAGTAAAACGTCTTACTGAAGGTAATGCAAATCAACAGCGGCGGGTAGATACATTATTGAGCCTTGCGACTCAGAATATTCTGTTGCGTAAGAACCTAATAGACTTTAAAAGGGGCGGATTTACGCAACCGCTGTTTGCAACCATGCTAATTGGTGCTGAAAAAAAGTTAATGGATAGATTGAGACAATCAGTTGCTGATATTCAACACGCAGAGGAAACATCCCTGAAGCAACATAACCTGGAAAATGCTGAAACTGCTCAGGGCTCACAAAGAACAATCGCGATCCTGCAGATCCTTGTATTTTTAACGCTGATTGCGATGTTTGTAATTATATATCGCAACACAATGTCCAGGAATAAAGCTGAAGCTGCGTTGCGGAAAAGTGAGCATTTTATAAGAAGCGTGATAGACAATGCGGCCAGCTCCATAAGCATCCGGGATCTTAATGGCAGGTATCTGCTGGTTAATAAAGAAGGTCAAAAATTGCTTAACCGTTCAGAACAGGAGATACTAGGCAAAACACCGTATGATTTTTTTCCTAAGGAACTGGCAGATAACATCAGAGCCCCTGAGGAAGAGGTCATAAAGGAAGGGAAATTGACAGCAAAAGAAATTCAGCGGCCTGGAGAACATGGTCTAGTTTATCACCTCGTGGTCCGTTTTCCGTTATTTGACGACAATCAGCAGATTTATGCTCTATGCTCTATGTCTACCGACATAACAGCTATAAAGCAGGCACAGGCCGTACTTGAACAAGCACACAAACAACAACAAATAATTTTAGACGGTATCCAGGACCTGATGGAGGCTTCACTTGATATTATTTGCCTGCTTGATGAACAAGGGCGGTTTGTTCAGATCAGTGCCAACTGCGAGCGACTACTTGGTTACACGCCTGATGAGCTAGCCGGCCGGTATTATTCCGAACTGCTGGTACCGGAAGAGAAACCTGCAAGTGTTGAACGCGAGGCGATGATTAAAGATGGAGCAACTATACGTGATAGTGAAAACAGGTATGTGAGAAAGGATGGTAAGATCATTTCTTTGTTAGCAACTGCCATCTGGTCACCTGAAAACCACACCTTCTTTTCGATTCTCAAAGATGCCACGGAAAAGCAAATGACAGCCAGGCAACTCACTGAATTAAATGAAAATCTCAAAAAAAGAGCGGCTGAATTACAGGCTTCAAATATTGAACTGGAACGTTTTGCTTATGTGGCTTCACATGATCTGCAGGAACCATTGCGGATGGTGAGCAGTTTTCTGCAGTTGCTTGAAAAAAAGCTTGGGGGCAATCTTGACGACACTTCTAAAAAATATATATACTTCGCAATCGATGGCGCTGAACGGATGAAAACACTTATCCAGGATCTCCTGCAATATTCGCGGATAGGAACCAGTAAGGAACTAGTGGTAAGCGTGGACTGTAACGAGATTATGAATTCAGTAAAAAATATTTATACGCTTGCTATACGTGAAACCAAGGCTGATCTCATCGTTCACCCCATGCCGGTTATTAAGGCGGAGAAAGGTCAGATCCATCAGTTATTTCAAAACCTGGTGGGTAATGCTATTAAATACAGCAGTCCTGAGCCTCCGCGTATCGAAGTAGGTTACGAGGAACAGGCGGAACATTGGCAATTCTACGTAAAAGACCATGGAATTGGAATCAATCAGAAGTTCTATGACAAGATATTTGTGATTTTCCAGCGTCTCCATAATAAAAGCGAATATACCGGAACGGGCATCGGTCTTGCTATCTGCAAAAAAATCGTTGAAAGACATGGAGGTACTATATGGGTAGAATCAGAACAATGTAAAGGGAGCACTTTTTTCATTAGATTGCCTAAGTTTTAAGTTTTCGAACCAAATTGATATTAATCCGTACGTATTACTTTAGTTAATTACTCCCATGAAAAAAGAATTAACCATACTGCTCGTAGAGGACAACGAAGGAGACATTGTTTTAACTGTGGAAGCGCTTAAAATAGCAAATATTACTAATAGAATAATTGTAGTCAGGGATGGCGAAGAGGCACTCGGTTATCTTCACCGCGAGGGTCGGTATGCCAACGCTGAACAGCCCGATCTTATCTTGCTTGATATAAATCTTCCACGTATAGATGGCAAAGAGGTACTTAACCGGATAAAAAATGATGACAAACTGAAGTTTATCCCCGTAGTGATCTTAACTACTTCAGACTCGGAAAAGGATGTCATGGAATCCTACAATAACCATGCAAATTGTTATATAACCAAACCTGTAGACTTTAATAAATTTATGCTGGTTGTTCATATGATAAAAGATTTTTGGATAACACTTGTTAAACTCCCCACACACAATTGAGTTGGGGGTTAGTTCCAGTTCCCGGTACTTACTCATAACAATAAATGTTAACTACAACGTTATCGGGAACGATTGCATAAAAAAAATAAAAAAATAGTAGCCCTAAGTGCAAATATATGAGTAGACTTGTCTGAGTAACTCGTATTTTGCTTGATTATCAATGTTTAGAAAACGATTGCTGAGTCAACACCTGCACACTTCAAAGAAGTATTTTAAAAACACGCTTTGTTTTCCTGCAAGCATTTTTCTTTACGGCTGTTACCCTAACTTGAGTTAACTATTGTCGGTACTTAAATTAATACTCTAGTCATGATACTTTCAAAAAGTGTTATTTCGTCAATACAGAACGAAAATATCAAATTACCTCCTGAGGGAATTTTTGAAGCACCCGAAAAAATATTACAGTTCGGGACAGGTGTCCTGCTTCGCGGCCTGCCAGATTATTTTGTTGACAAAGCAAACCGGGCAGGAAAGTTCAATGGTCGTATTGTCGTTGTAAAATCCATGAGTGGCGGTGAGTCAGAGACGTTTGAAAAACAGGATTCTTTATATACGATTTGTGTACGTGGAATTGATGCCGGGAAAGAGATAGAAGAGAATATTGTTTCCTCTTCAATCAGCAGGGTGTTGTCGGCGCAGTCATCATGGAAGGAAGTTCTTGATTGTGCCGCAAAGCCTGAGATGAACATCATTATATCAAATACCACCGAAGTTGGTATAACATTGGTAAATGAACCAATTTCCGGCAATCCTCCATCTTCCTTTCCTGCAAAGCTACTTGCTTTTTTATACGAACGATTTAAAAAGTTAGGCGATGATCCTGAAAATGGAACCATCATTATCCCAACCGAACTGATTGTTGATAACGGGAAAAAATTACAAGCTATACTTAATGATCTGGCTGTATTTAATAGTCTTGAAGACGAGTTTATAAACTGGCTGAATAGTGCAAATACATTCTGCAGCTCTTTGGTTGACAGGATCGTTCCCGGTAAACCATCAGCCGGGATAAGATCAGCTATTCAGCAAAAGTTTGGTTTTGAAGATGAACTGATGATCATGGCTGAAGTTTATCGTTTATGGGCAATACAAGGTGACGAAAAAGTGCGGAAGATACTGTCTTTTGCCGAAGCCGATGAAGGAGTTATCATTGAACCCAATATAGATATTTACCGCGAGTTAAAGCTCCGTATGTTAAATGGAACGCATACGCTTAGCTGCGGACTTGCAGTGTTGGCTGGTTTTGAAACTGTGAAAGATGCAATGACCAATAACGATATGTCCGAATTCATTGCTTCGCTGATGCTTGATGAGATTGCTTCGGGCATTCCTTATCATCTTGAACCCGGAACGGCTTCCGGTTTTGGAAAGAAGGTTCTTGACAGGTTCAGAAATCCGGCAATTGAACACAAGTGGATTAGTATCACGATGCAGTATAGTTCGAAGATGAAAATGCGTAATGTCCCCGTGCTTACAAAGTATTACGAAGATCATAACACCCCCCCTCAGTCCATAGCACTCGGGTTTGCTGCCTACATACTTTTCATGAAGGCTATAAAAATCGAAGGAGGAAAGTTTTTTGGCGAACAAAACAATCTGTCTTATCCTATCCAGGATGATCAGGCTGCGCGGTTGAATGATTTATGGAAACTACACGGAGGCAGTGGTATTGTCGAAGCAGTTCTGCAGGATACACAGTTATGGGGTACTGATCTTTCGAAATTACCTGGATTGAGTGTTGCTGTAAGCGATCATCTCCAGGCATTAATAAGTTATGGAGGGAAGCAGGCACTAAGCTATTTTCAACAAAATAAAGTGCTTGCCTGATTAGAACACAGTGCTTGCCTGATTAGAATAAAGTGCTTGCCTGATTAAAATAGGTTATTCACCTGATTGTTTCAATAATCCAAAGTTCAAATTGCTGTGACATATGAAAAGATTTCTAGACGAAAATTTTTTACTGCAATCAAAGACCGCTGAAAAACTTTATCACGACTATGCAGTAAAAATGCCTATCATAGATTACCATTGCCATCTGCCCCCAGATCAGATCGCAGCTGATAACAGCTTCGACAATATTACCCAGGCCTGGCTCTATGGAGATCACTATAAGTGGCGGGCGATGCGCACTCATGGTGTTGATGAAGGATACTGTACAGGCAATCAGCCGGACGAAGCAAAATTCCACAAGTGGTCTGAAACGGTTCCCTATACTATGCGGAATCCCTTATATCATTGGACACACCTGGAACTGCTGCGTTATTTTGAAGTACGTGAAGTGCTAAATCCGGCTTCATCAAAAAAAGTCTATGATGAATGTACTGCGAGATTGCGCACACCTGAATATTCGATTCGTAACCTGTTGAAGAAAATGCAGGTACGCGTGATCTGTACTACCGATGATCCGGTGGATGATCTTGCCAGTCACCAAAAATTAAGAACTGAAAATTTCGAGATAAAAATTTTGCCGGCTTTCCGTCCCGACAAAGCGATGCAATCCGATGATGTTGAAGTGCTGAATAAATATATTGATCGGCTCGAAGCTGTCTCCGATACCTCAATTGATAGCTTCAATGACTACCTGGTCGCGTTGAAAAAACGTCACGACTTTTTTGCTGAAAATGGTTGTACTGTTTCTGATCATGGCCTTGAAAGATTACATGCTGCAGATTATACTGAAGCAGAAATTGGCCAGATTTTTATAAAGATCCGGAACAAGAAATCGCTCACGAACGAAGAAAATGAAAAATTTAAGTCAGCGATGCTTGTTTACTTTGCAACCTGGGATCATGAGAAGAATTGGGTTCAGCAGTTCCATGTCGGTGCATTGCGCAACAACAATTCGAGACGTTTAAACGAACTGGGACCCGATACCGGGTGGGACTCAATCGGCGATTTTCCACAAGGTCAAACACTATCAAAGTTTCTCAACCGGCTAGACTCTAAAAATCAACTTACAAAGACCATTTTATATAATCTTAATCCCTCAGACAATGCGCTGATGGCTACCATGGCAGGCAACTTCAATGATGGTACCATTCCGGGGAAAATACAATTTGGTTCAGGCTGGTGGTTCCTGGATCAGAAACAGGGAATGATTGAACAGATGAACGCACTTTCAAATATGGGATTAATCAGCAGATTTGTCGGAATGCTCACTGACTCAAGAAGTTTTATTTCTTATCCACGTCACGAATATTTCCGCCGGATACTTTGTAATCTTTTCGGCGAAGAAATAGAAAACGGGGAACTTCCAAACGATATTCCATGGATAGGGACGATAATAGAGGATATATGTTATAACAACGCAAAAAACTATTTTAACTGGTAATGGGAAAGGTGCTATGTTTCGGAGAACTGTTGCTTAGGTTATCTCCTGCCACAAACGGGGACTGGATCAAAGAACAATCCATTCCTGTGTTCGTAGGCGGAGCGGAATTGAATGCTGCGCAGGCCCTTGCCAAATGGGAAGTGCCGGTCTCGTATTTATCAGCATTACCCGATAATTTATTGTCTGAGCAAATCGTTACACATCTCAGTCAAAAAAATATTGATTGTTCGCT
This sequence comes from Flavitalea sp., assembly GCF_035489435.1. NCBI lineage: Bacteria > Pseudomonadati > Bacteroidota > Chitinophagia > Chitinophagales > Chitinophagaceae > Flavitalea > Flavitalea sp. The sequence continues at coordinate 152,994 of NZ_DATHKG010000161.1, read as the reverse complement.
TTTGCAATACCGTGGGAACCGGATTGGAGCCTACTATTTGCCTGTAGGATCTGAACTCAAAAATGCCGGGGTAATATATGATCGTGCACATTCTTCGTTTTCAGAACTTCAACCCGGGATGATAGACTGGAACGAGGTGCTTAAGGATGTAACCTGGTTTCATTTCAGCGCTATCTGTCCTGCCATATCCCAGGATATCGCAGATGTTTGTGAAGAGGCCCTCAAAGCAGCAACAACTAAAGACATCACAATTTCGGTTGATTTAAATTATCGTTCGAAATTATGGAAATACGGATTAAATAGCGTGGACGTGATGCCAGGACTTGTTCAGTATTGTCATCTTATTATGGGAAATGTGTGGGCTGCCAATACGATGCTTAACGTTCCGATTGACCATACACTTCATCAACAGGATGACAAAAATGCCTATCTTGAACAATCGCTCAAAACTTCGGTGTATATCAGTGAGCAGTACACGAATTGCAGGGCGGTTGCAAACACCTTCCGGTTTGACCAGGGTATAACCGGGATAAAATATTACACGACTCTTTATGAGTCAAACAAACTTTACGTCTCTGACGAATATCATACGGAACGGGTTGTAGATAAAGTTGGCAGTGGTGATTGTTTTATGGCAGGTCTTATTTATGGGAAATATAATAATAACGGAAGCCAGGAAACGCTTGATTTTGCAACGGCCGCTGCATATGAAAAACTTTTTATTATGGGGGACGCAACAGATAAATCAGTGGCGCAGGTAAAAGCTGCAATAAAAAATTATGGTTAATACGAAAGATATTCTGAATACGGTGCGGGGCCAGGGTTTGGTGCCCCTTTTTTATCATGACGATCCTGCGCTTTGCGCCGGGATAACGACTTCTCTTTATGAAGGCGGGGTCCGTATCCTTGAGTTCACTAACCGGGGCCCGAAAGCACTCAGTAATTTCCGGATCCTCAGGCAGCTTATCAATGATAAGTTACCAGGGATGTATCTGGGTATTGGTACAATAAAAAATGAAAAGGACGCTCAGGCATTTATTGACGCGGGCGCTGATTTTATCATTTCGCCCATCGTGCATGCCGGGATTGCCGGAATAACGCATGCTGCCGGATTGTTGTGGGTGCCGGGTTGTCTTACTCCAACTGAAATTGCAACAGCAGAAACGGCCGGGGCTAAGTTGGTTAAAGTTTTCCCGGGAAGCCTGGTAGGACCAACTTATATTTCAGCAATCAGGGATATATTTCCTGAAATCCTGTTTATGCCAACAGGAGGTGTTGATATGACTAAGGAGAGTATTAGTGCCTGGTTTAAAGCAGGGGTTGTAGCGGTCGGCATGGGCAGCAAACTGATAACAAAAGAAGTATTGGATAAAGCATCTTATAAAGCCCTTAGCGCAGCTGCTGCAGAAGCATTAGCTATCGTTCATTCTGTTAAAAATTAACACCTTCATGAATCAGACAAAAATGGGTAAATACCGGTGGACGATTTGCGCCCTCGTTTTTTTTGCGACTACTATCAATTATCTCGACAGGCAGGTGATCAGCCTGGTTAAACCTGATCTCGATGCAGAATTTAACTGGACAGAAAATGACTATGCGAATATTACGGTTGCCTTTCAACTGGCTTATGCCTTTGGAATGTTTTTCGTGGGAAGATTGATTGATAAGCTTGGAACAAAAATGGGTTATGCCCTCTCACTGTTGCTCTGGAGTATTGCCGCGATGGGTCATGCGCTTGTAAACAGTACTGGTGGCTTTTTTATTGCGCGCGCCGCACTCGGGGTTACCGAAGCGGGTAACTTTCCTGCGGCTATCAAAACGATTGCGGAATGGTTTCCCAAAAAAGAGCGTGCCCTGGCTACAGGCATCTTTAACTCCGGTACCAATATCGGGGCAATCATTGCGCCATTGACCGTACCTTTTATAGCAGTGGAGTGGGGTTGGAAATGGGCATTCATTATAACCGGAGCTATAGGTCTGATCTGGTTGCTTTTCTGGTTCCTGGTTTATGAAGTGCCTAAAAAACACAAAAAATTATCGCAACAGGAGTTTGAATATATCAATTCAGACCAGGATGAAAAAATTGACGAGACAATAGTTCAGGAGAAAGTTTCATGGATAAAGCTCCTGGGTTACAAACAAACCTGGGCATTTGCAACAGGCAAATTCCTTACCGATGGAGTCTGGTGGTTTTATCTTTTCTGGTTACCGAGTTTCCTTATTGGTGGATATGGACTTTCGAAAACAGAAATTGCCTGGCCTGTTGCCATTGTGTATACTATCGCTGCGGTGGGAAGTATCTTTGGCGGATGGTTACCCTTATATTTCATCAGGAAGGGTTGGCCTGTATTCAAGGCAAGAAAAACTTCGATGTTAATCTATGCTTTTTGTGCCCTGCCGGTAGTTACAGCACAACTTTTTGGAAACACGGCAATGTGGTATGCAGTATTTATCATTGGATTTGGAGCGGCTGCTCATCAGGCCTGGAGCGCAAACATATTTACAACTGTTTCTGATATGTTTCCCAAAAAGGCGGTTGGTTCAGTAACCGGGATCGGTGGAATGGCCGGAGGGTTGGGCGGGATGTTTGTGGCCAAAGTTGCAGGATGGTTATTTACTTATTATAAAGCGGAAGGGAATATTGTAACTGGCTATATGATCATGTTTATCGGCTGCGGTTTGGCTTATTTGTTAAGCTGGATTATTATGCACCTTCTTGTGCCAACAATGAAGACGGTTAAATTGTAGTATTTGAAATGGTGAACATGGGTATTGGTCGCAAACTGGCGGAATATTTATATCTTAAAAAAAGAGACCCTAACGAGCCGCAAACTCAATGGATGAAATATATGCATGGCATCAACAGGATTTCTATCCTGATGTTTCTTGCAGCCATCATAATAATGATACTGAAACTATTTGTATTTAAAAAGTAACAATAGAACCCCGGGAGACCCAGTAGAACCCCGGAGTCATGACCGAATACCAGGAGAAGCAATAAAACCTAAGAAACTCAATTGAACGTAAGAAACCCAATTGAACCTAAGACATCCAACTGAACCTGAGACACCCAATTGAAGTTGAGATACAAGATAGAACCTGAGACACCCAATTGAAGTTAAGAAGCCCCGGATTTTGCTTTCGCAAACCCTAAAATAAGCTCTGCAGCGTTTTTTGAAGCGTCGCCGCCTTCGCTAAGCAGGTGTTTGAGCGCGGCATAGTCCCTATGTAATTCCTGTTGTTTAAGAGGATCTTTTAAGAGTTTTGTGAGTTCCAATTCCAGATTTTTTTCATTCATTTCATCCTGGATCAGCTCTTTAACCACTTCCTTATCCATAATCAGGTTAACCAGGGAAATATATTTTATTTTAATTAGCCTTTTAGCGATTTCGTAAGAGATTTTACTGCCCTTATAACAAACAACTTCAGGCACCCCGAACAAAGCTGTCTCCAGGGTAGCAGTTCCCGAAGTAACCAGGGCTGCGCTCGACTGGGATAATAAACGGTAAGTTTCATTGGTAACTCCCGAAACATTGTGATAATTCCTGAGCAGTTCCTTGTAAAATTCATCTTCCTGACCTGGCGCCTGTGCAACAATAAACTGGTATTCGGGGAAGCGGTCAGCAAGAGCCAGCATAACCGGCAACTTTACCAATATCTCCTGTTTACGGCTGCCGGGAAGCAGTGCAATGATTGGTTTATCTGAAAGCGGGGTCTTGTTTCCATTCTGTTTATATTTTTCAATCACGCCAACCAGCGGGTGGCCCACATACTCGACTTCGTAATTCCACTTCTGGTAAAATTGTTTTTCAAAAGGCAAAATCACCAGCATCTTGTCAACATGCTGACGGATTTTTTTAACCCTGGATTCTTTCCAGGCCCAAACCTGTGGAGAAATATAATAGACAATTCGGAATTTCTGTTGTCTGGCCCATTCAGCAATACGAAGATTGAAGCCAGGATAGTCGATCAGGATGAGTACATCCGGCCTGAACTTCTGGATATCCTGTTTGCAGAATGACAGGTTCTTTAAAATAGTCGGTAGATTTTTTACAACTTCAATAAATCCCATAAATGCGAGATCCCGAAAATGCTTCACTATCTGTACACCCGCTGCCTGCATCAGGTCACCGCCCCAGCCACGGAATTCATTTCCTGGATCCAAACTCTTCATTTCCCTGACCAGGTTGCTGCCATGAAGATCGCCGGAAGCTTCGCCCGCAATGATATAATAACGCATTCCTTTTTTCCTGCTTTTCTTTGCAAAGTACTGAAAAGCATTTATTTCATGGAGATAGGATCGGGGTCGCCATCCGGATCATTTTTAGCATATCCTGCTATTTGTATCCCTTTGCCGCTTAGCAGCAACAAGCCAGCAACATGAGGTGCTGCCATCGAAGTACCGCTCAGATATGCGTACCTTTTTTCTGTAAAAGTTGAAAGTATATGTACTCCAGGTGCTGCGAAATCTACCGCATCATTACCATAATTTGAAAATGATGCAAAATTGTTGAGGCTGTCAATGGCAGAAACCGTATAAATATTGGGAGCATTTGCCCGTGCGGGAGAGAAGTTAGCTGCGGGTTTGCTATCGTTACCAGCTGCAATCGTTACAAAAATTCCTTTGGCAGCAGTTTGCTTTACCTGGCTGTCAAATATATCCGATGACTCTTCTTCACCGAGACTGATATTGACAACATCACCGGCTTTAGCATTTGTGTTAACATAAGCCAACGCTTTGACGATTGCCCCAAGGGTACCTTCTCCTTCACCATTCAAAACTTTCAGAGCCACAAGTGTTGCATTCGACGCCACCCCAAGCACACCAAACAAGTTGTTTTTTGCGCCGATGATGCCGGCAACATGTGTTCCATGTCCATTTTTATCTTCAAAAGAGGCATCACCAGTAATAAACGAACGACTTCTTGTAAGATCAACATTCAGATCAGGATGCGTAGATTCAATTCCCGTATCAATTACCCAGGCGGTCTTACCGGTTCCATCTCCATAACCGGTCTTTTTAATATTCCAGGTTAAAAGGGTAGGCGCAGCTACAGTAAAACAAGATCCCAATGCAATGATCCGATCTTGTTCAACCGCTTCTATCAAAGGATCAACAGCAAGTTTATCAGCTTCTTTTTTATTAATCCTGGCTATAAATCCCGCACGACCTCCCTGGAAGCGGGACATGATCCTGGAACTGGTTAGCCCGTTCCTTTTCAGCATTACAACGAGTCTGTCATCGGAAGAAAGTGTGGTTACAGTTTGACCATCCGACGCAGACGGCTTATACATAACAATGTACTGGCTATCAATTACTACTCCATTCCTGATGCCGCTACCAACGATGCAAATTTCAGTACTTGCTGATTCTGAATCCGTCGATTTTTTACAAGCAAACAATAAGACGGCAGCAGAGAGAATGAAGAAAATCTTTATGAGTCGATGCATGAAGTTCATTTGTGAAATATAAACGTTGCCGAACCGGGAAAGGTGAGTAGTGCAGATATCTTTAACATGTAATTAAGTTTTAATCAGTGGTGAGTGGTGAGTGGTAAGTGGTTAGTGGGTCAGTTGTCGAGTGCTTCTTAATTCAAAAAGCATTCCGAAATAAAAATTCATTTTATATTTCCATCACTAACTCATCACTCAACTCACCACTTACCACTCACCACTTCTTATAAGTAAAAACCTATATCTGATGTTCAAATTCCCTATAGTAAATTACCCAAGTAACTGCCACCGCTACCTGAAACAGGGCAAAGCATAGTTAATTTTGAGAATTCAGACTAAATATCTTTCATTCTGTTTTGCTTTGCGCCTTATAAACATTAAATTAGTAGTGTCATCCCTGCTCAGTTGCTTGATATTCAAATTGCACCGACAAGCAACTTATAATTAACGGCAGAAATTGATGGCCCTTTAACCCCTCCCGTTTTCCAACATCGAACTATTCTACGGTAATCCGTATCATTGAATCTATTTACTATTAATCAACAGAATTTTTGCATGCAGGTACCTTCCTACAGTCATTTAAATATCCTTACCGTTGAAGACAATCCAGGCGATCTTTTTTTAGTAGAAGATATGCTAAGATCCACCCAGCTCCGGATTGACCATTTGTATTCAGCTGACAGGGTACAACAGGCTTGTGAAATCATAGAGAATCATAGCATTCACCTTGTTTTGCTTGACCTTTCCTTGCCGGATAGCAGCGGGCTCGATTCATTTATGGGTATCCGACAGCTGACCGATAAAATTCCGGTAATCATTCTTACCGGACTGTCCGACGCCAATGTAGCGCTTGAAGCAATAAAAAACGGGGCACAGGACTATCTCATCAAAGGTGAGTTCAACAAAAATTTGCTTACTAAATCCATCCAATACAGTCTTGAAAGAAAATACCAGATGGAAAACCTCTGGCAAAGTAATGAGCGTTTCAATATGGTTGTAAGGGCAACCAATGATGCCATCTGGGACAGGGACCTTTCAGCAAATACTATTTACTGGGTTGGAGATTCCTACAAGCGTTTATTCGGGCATGAAGTGTTAGATGATTTCGCACCGAAAGGACAATGGGAAAGTTTTCTTCACCCGGATGATCAACTAAGGGTGATTCAGAAGCTTTCCAAAACCATCCGGGAAGGAATTGGTAATACCTGGGAGGATCTATATCGTCTACGTAAAAAGGATGGTAATTATGCTTATGTTCATGACCGTGGTTATATAATCTACGACAATGACCTGCCCGTTAGAATGATCGGATCCACACAGGATATCACTGAAAGAAAGAGAGTGGAAGAGGTGGTGCTGGCCTCCGAAGCCAAGTATCGGCAGATGTTTTACCGCAATCCATATCCGGCCTGGATCTATGATGCTGAATCTTTGCAAATACTGGAGGTGAACGATGCGGCTATTGACACCTATGGCTATAGCCGGGACGAATTCATGAATCTTAACCTAAGCAATATTTATTTGAACGAAGATCTTCAGAAGCTTACTGAGGGAAACGAGTTTTCTTATCCGTTACGAACCTATAAAGCCAAACTCTGGCGTCATCGCAAAAAAAGTGGCGAAACACTCATTGCGGAGGTCACTTACTATTCAATAGATTATTTCGGAAAAAATGCCGTGCAGGAACATATTCACGATATCACTGAAGAGCGCCGGCTGCAAAAGCAACTCGTGCGACAACAAAAAATCAAGCGTCAGCAGATAACTGAAGCAGTGCTGGGTGCCCAGGAAAAAGAAAGATCCGATATAGGTCGCGAACTACATGACAATATCAACCAGATACTCGCTACTTCGAAATTATATTTAGATGTAATTCTGGAAGAAGAGGAAGATTGTAATCCACTGATTAAAAAAAGCCGCAAAAATATAACCCTGGCCATCGAAGAAATCAGGAAGATCTCAAAGTCCCTGATTACCCCGGTACTCGATGATGTTGGCCTGGAACAATCTATAAAGGAACTGACGCGTAACATACACGAGGTGAAAAAAATGCGGTTCACCATTGATGCAAAGGATCTGGATGAAGACCTGCTAACAAATGACCAGAAGCAGGCCTTGTACCGGATCGTCCAGGAACAATTAAATAATATCCTGAAACATGCAGATGCTTCCAATGTCAATATTGTTTTAAATACAGAAGGGGAGAAGATTTTTCTTTTTATCGAAGACAATGGCAAAGGTTTCAATGTAAAAAATGTTCAGAAGGGCGTGGGAATCACCAATATGATGAGCAGGGCTGAAGTGTTTAATGGTAAACTGGAAATTGATTCTTTGCCCGGACAGGGCTGCCGGTTAAAGGTTATTCTGAACACAAAAACAGTAATGCCACAGTCAAGCGGACTGCAGTAATTGCACTGCAATAATGGGACTGCAGTTATGGGACTGCAGTAATTGCACTGCAATAATGGGATTGCAGTAATGGATATTAAAGTCCAGGTTACCCGCCATAATCAACAAAGACATTATATGATAAACCAGGGCTGTCTCTAAATGAGGCAGTTTTTTTTTGATTTATTACGACATGATCCTCAACCTGGCAAGCGCATATTTTATTGATTGAGTTATTTAAACTATATATTTCATAACTTCTTTCATAATTCATAACTCATAATTCATAACTCTCTTATCCTTGCTAAATGAAAAAGCATTTCCTCTTCCCGTTTCTTTTTTTGTTGTTAGTTGTATCGCAGCTTCCGGCCCAGCAGGATCTTAAGTTGTGGTATGAACAGCCCGCTTCACGCTGGGTGGAGGCTTTGCCTGTCGGGAATGGTAAAATTGGCGCGATGATTTTTGGAGGAGTAAAGGAAGAACTGATACAATTAAATGAGACAACGCTATGGTCCGGTGGCCCGGTAAAAACAAACATAAATCCTGGTGCATCTGCCCATCTTCCTGCAATCAGGAAGGCTCTCCTGCAAGACAATGATCTCAGCATGGCAGACAGCCTGTTAAAAAAAATGCAGGGTCATTTTACAGAATCTTTTTTACCTATGGGTGATCTCCTGATCAAACAGGATTTTAAAGAAGGCGAACCCACCAATTATTATCGGGATCTTAATCTCAACACCGCAGTTTCCACTACAAGTTTTCAAATCGGCCCGATAAAATACACCAGGCAATATTTTATTAACGCACCATCGAATGTTATGGTGATAGTTTTGAAATCTTCAGCGCCGGGGGGACTGAATTTGCATATCAGGGCTTCATCCCGGTTGCGCTACCAGGTTTCGGCTAAAGGGAAAACAGAACTGCAGATCCGGGGCAAAGCCCCGGCAAAGGTTGATCCGAGTTATTTCAATCCCAAAGGACGTGAACCTATTATTTATGATGATGCATCAGGATGCAATGGTATGCGCTTCCAGTTTAACATCAGGGCAGTAAGTAAAGATGGGAATATCAATGCGGATACTTCAGGCTTAGTGATTAACCAGGCTACAGAAGTAACATTATATCTCACCGCTGCAACGAGTTTCAACGGCTTTGATAAATGCCCGGATAAAGAAGGACTTGATGAAAATAATCTTGTGAAAGCTTATCTCGACGAGGCGGTTATTCTTGGTTCAACCCGGTTGCTCGATGCACACAAAAAGGATTATCAAAAGTTCTTCAATCGCGTATCCCTAAAAATCAAAGATACTACCAAGGTGCAAGGCACTCAAAAGGCAAACCCAAATGCTGCCCTGCCATCAGATAAAAGATTAAAAGCTTACGCCTCGGGTGCATATGATCCGGGACTGGAATCACTTTATTTTCAATATGGAAGATACCTGTTGATTTCATCATCAAGACCAGGTGGACAACCTGCAAACCTGCAAGGGATATGGAACCATGAACTAAGAGCTCCCTGGAGTTCAAATTATACCATCAACATCAACACGGAAATGAACTACTGGCCTGCCGGCGTTGCCAATCTGAACGAAATGCAGGTGCCTTTGAATGAGTGGATAGGTAGTTTGGCTAAATCCGGAAGCAAAACTGCGAAGGAGTATTATAACCTGGATGGATGGGTGGCGCATCATAACAGTGATATCTGGGCATTGTCAAATGCTGTTGGAGATTTAGGTAGTGGGGATCCGGTATGGGCAAACTGGTTCATGGGTGGAAACTGGTTAGCCAGGCATCTTTGGGAATATTATCTTTTTACGGGGGATAAAAAATTTCTTGCTCAATCTGCTTATCCCATTATGAAATCCGCCGCGATTTTCACAAGCGGTTGGCTGATAAAAGATAGTGCCGGCAGACTTGTTACCGCGCCTTCAACATCTCCTGAGAATAAATTTTTTGATGCAAATAAAAAACAACAATCAGTTTCGGTTGCTTCAACAATGGACATGTCCGTAACCTGGGATCTTTTTAACAATGTGATCGCGGCTTCAAAAATTCTTGACACAGATGCCGACTACCGGGCTGGTCTAACCGAAAAACTAAATAACCTTTTCCCTTTGCAAAAGGGATCAAAGGGACAGTTATTGGAATGGTCAAAAGAATATGAAGAAACTGATCCAAGACATCGACATGTCTCACATCTATATGGTTTGCACCCGGGTCACCAGATCAGTCCGATAACGAATCCGGCATTTTCTGAAGCTGCGAAAAAAACACTGGAAATCCGTGGCGACGAAGGTACAGGTTGGAGCAAGGGCTGGAAGATTAATTTCTGGGCAAGGTTACATGATGGTGATCATGCTTATAAACTTATCAGGGAGTTATTAAAATATGTGGACGTTTCTGGTACAAACATGACCGGCGGCGGAACTTATCCGAATTTTTTCGATGCGCATCCACCATTTCAGATTGACGGAAATTTTGCGGGTACAGCCGGCATGTGTGAAATGCTGGTCCAGTCACATGATGGTGCTATTCACCTGCTTCCTGCCTTACCTTCAGCCTGGTCTGCCGGCACCATAACCGGATTGCTCGCTCGCGGAGGTTTCGAACTCGTAGAATTAAGCTGGAAAAACGGAAAAATTGAGAAACTGAGCATCAAATCAAAACTAGGTGGTAATTGCCGCCTTCGTGTACCAAATCCCCTAAAACCCTTAAAATCTTCTTCAGTCATCCTGAAACCAGCCCAGGGGCCAAACAAAAATGCATTCTATACGGCAAATGCAAATGCAAATCCAAACGCAAGTGCGAATGCAAATGCAAATCCAAACGCAAGTGCGAATGCAAATCCAAATACAAATCCAAAAATGTTATCTGAAACAGGGAAAGCATTAATCTACGATTTCGAAACCAAAGCAGGAACAACTTATACTTTCATTCAGTAGATAACCATCGAAGAATCCAATTCTACTACCCATTCATCACTCTCAACTCCTTTCATAATTCATAACTCACAATTCATAATTCTCTTGAATTATCTCCCCACTAAAACTCATCATTCAACAACTCACCACTAATTTCATAATTCATAACTCATAACTCATAACTCTATTGAATGAGTCCATTGTCAAAAGGCAGTCCGGTACCGAGGTCTTTCAAAACCACGTCATGTATTTTTCCTACGCCGGCGAATGCGATCTTTATACCATAGATATTCCCAAGTGGAAATTTGTATTGAGCATTGTAAACCTCGACACCGTTCAGAATAACACTCACTTTTTTATTTTCAATCTTTAGCTTAAGATCACCGCCTTTCGAAAAATCTGCAGCCAGGAAATTGAGATCATCTTCACGACCATCCCTGTAAAATTCCGAAAAGGTGAGATTTGTCCAGGCTTCACATCCCGGCTTCATCAGGAATAATTTATGATAACTTTTCTCACCATAAATCACCGTCATAATCTGCGAGCATCGTACTCCCGGCCGTTCTTCTGAACTGTTTAACCGGCATGATAATTCAAAATTATCACCGCTGATTTTTGTTGGCTGTGTGTTCACGAATTCAACGTAAAACGTTTTTGTTGTATCTACTCCTGCATGTTGTAAAGCCAATGCAGATGCTGAAAGATGTTGGGAAACAAAAAGTGAATCGGCGGCAACCGGGTAAACACGTATAGTGTCTCTTTCAACGGTTGCAGTAGCCGTCCAGCCATTCGTTCTCAGGTAAACGGGTATTGTGTCTGCGGGCAATCCATCGTATTTCAGAACTGCAAAATACCTTCCGGGAATTTCATAATAATGCGTAAAGACCACCCCGTTTTTGACTTGTCGTTCCGGCCTTCCATCCCCATAATTAATTGTGAACTTACTTAGATCTCCCTTGAATTCTTTGTTTACCTGGAATGTAAATACGGCAGAATGAGGATTCTTTCCTTCCGGATTTTTGCAGGTAAAGGAAATTCCATTCAATTTCAATGGAGGATCAGTTTCAGTGAATTTCCAGATTAACAAAACTGCAATGAGCAATATTGCAATACCAGCGATGATATAGTGTGTTTGTATGCGCTTCCTGCGTTTAGTTATGATGCGATCAGGCTGAGTTGTCACTGTCTCTTCGAAGTGCAACAACTTATCATCATTCCTTACTTCGTCTGTTGGTTTTACCGGCCTTGGATGATTCGCTACAAAAAGATCCCAGTCGGCATAGCCCAGGTACTGAACAAGTGCATCTCTTGTTGCTTTCTGTGGATAGTATCGTTCGGGGGTTTTTAACTTACCAAAAATCCGTTTTAATGTATTTGGACTGATCTGTACCGAAGTGGTGTGTAGTAAGATACTGCTGAGTCTTATATAATCCCCGTTGGTCCATTCTGCAAAAACAGGTTTCCCGAATTTATCAGCTATCGAACGACATGAAATATCCAGATGATAGAAAGATTGCTTGATTTCATATTGTCCATTCCCCGCCTTCATGTTATGCAAGATACTAATCTACAGTTGTTTAGGTTGTCCAAAGTTTTGGGTAACAGATTGGTTAATCAGTTTTAGCAAGTCGCATTCTTATAAAACTAAATTTAGACTGCTAAAGCTTCAAAACCTAAAACTACCCTTAAAAAGGGAAATTAAAACGATTGCCTGTATGAGACAAAAAATGCTTTTTGTTCTTTCCGTGATGATGCTGATCGTCTTTTCGGCCTTTACTCAGACAAAGATTGTAAGGGGAACTGTTACCGATTCAGCAACGAATGTCCCACTCCCCGGTGTGAGCATCACTATCCCCGGTACTTCTTCGGGGACAACTACAAATGATGAAGGAAAATTCAGTTTCACCATTCCCTTAACCACTCAAACTATTACATTGTCATTGGTAGATTACGGGACCGTCGTAGCCGATGTTACCGGTAATGATGACCTATCTATCAAAATGAAATCCGGCAACAGGGCCATGGATGAAGTGGTCGTAATAGGTTACGGCACACAAAAGAAAAAAGATCTTACAGGTGCCGTTTCAACCATCGGGAGTAAAGACGTTGCCGGGCGGCAAACTATACAGGTTTCAGAGGCCTTACAGGGTGCAGTTTCAGGTGTGTCGGTCACGCGAACCAGTGGAGCTCCGGGAAGTAGCGGAACTATCCTGATCAGAGGCATAACTACTTTAGGTACCAATAGTCCGCTCATTATCCTGGATGGTGTACCTGTCAGTAATATAGATAATGTTAATCCGAATGATGTTGAATCTATCACTGTCCTGAAAGATGCAGCTTCAGCTGCTATCTATGGTTCGCGCGGTGCGGCGGGAGTTATCCTGATTTCAACCAAACGTGCAAAAGAAGGCCAGAGTAGTTTTGAATATAACTTTGAATATGGCTGGCAAAAGCCCACTGCACTTCCGGAGTATGTCAGCGCACCTGAGTACATGCGTTATTTCAATGAACAACAAACCAATGATGGTGCAACTACCGGTTCTTATCCCCAGGCATTCATAGATAATTTTGCTGACAGTAACCGGCTTAATCCAGACAAGTTTCCTTTTAGTAATACCAACTGGCAGGAAACGATCATGACAAAAGATTATGCACCCAGGGTACGTCACGATCTTGTGTTCACAATGGGAACGGGCAAGGTTAAAACCAAAGCTTCGATCGGTTATTCAAATGCGGATGCATTTTATGTAAATAGTTCCTATGAAAGATACCTGGTTCGTATAAACAACGATCTTCAAATCAATAATAAACTTTCCGCAAACCTTGATGTGGCATATAAACGTACAGAAAGTGAAAATCCTGTTGTTAACCCAATACGCGAAGCACGTGTAATGCCAGGTATCTATGACGATTTTTACAGCGATGGCAGATATGCCCTTGCTAAAGATGGCCGGAACCCGATTGCAGAGCTCAATGAGGGAGGTACATTAAAATCAACTTATAACCAGGTACAGGGAAGACTTGTGTTCCGCTATAAACCAATAAATGACCTTGTACTCACTGCGCTTGTCTCGCCGACATTTGACTTTGATCAGACAAAATCTTTTTCAAAGAGATTAACTTTTACCAATCCCGATGGTTCAGCAAGTTCATTCACAAATCGTCCAAGAACAATTCTGAATGAAGGACGTAACGAAAACACAGTACTGACCGGTCAATTGTTTGCAGACTATAACAAACAGTTTAAAAGTGGCCACAGCCTCGGTGTGCTTGGGGGTTACGAAGAAATCTACAACAAATTTGAAAGTCTGACAGCATCAAGAAGCGGATTTGCATTGACTGATTTTCCCTACCTGAATTCCGGTTCCCAGGAATTGAGAGACAATTCGGGTAGTGCAGGGGAATTTGCGCTCCGTTCATTTTTCGGAAGAGTTACCTACGATTTTCAGAATAAATATTATTTGCAGGGAAATCTGCGCTATGATAAATCATCGCGTTTTGGAAAGGAATACCGTGATGCATTATTTCCATCTGTATCAGCAGGCTGGGCTATTTCCGAAGAGAATTTTATGAAAGGGATAAGCTGGCTTTCATTTCTAAAAATCCGGGGCTCATATGGCGAGGTTGGTAACGAAAGAATCGGGACTTATCCTTACCAGGCAATCGTAAGTTTTACAAATGCATTGTTTTATCAGAACGGTGTCGTGGTCCCGCTGAACGGTGGGGCGCAAACTGATTATGCTGTTGATAATATTTCCTGGGAAACCACAAAAACAACAGATGTTGGAATTGATGCAGCTTTTTTAAATAACCGCTTAACAGTTACCGCCGACTATTATAAAAAGACTACCAATGATATCCTGCTGGCACTCGATATCCCCCTGTATCTTGGATTCGATAAACCCAGCCAGAACGCTGGTCAGCTCGATGTTAAAGGATGGGAGCTTGAAATGGGATGGAGAGATAAGATCGGCAAAGTTAATTACTCAGTTGCTTTCAACCTTTCTGATGCAAAATCTGAAATTATAGATTTGAAAGGCACACAGATACTCGGTGCACAGTCAACGGTCAAAGGAAGTGAATTTAATGAATGGTTTGGCTACAGGTCAAATGGTTTATACCAGACTACTTCAGATACTGTCGGTTCACCACGATTGAATACAAATGTTACCGCCGGAGATGTCAGATATGTTGACATGAATAAAGATGGCAAGATCACCCCGGACGATAAGGTTTTGCTTGGAGGTTCTTTGCCGCGTTATCTGTATGGAGGAACTATCAGGATAGACTACAATAGTTTCGATTTCGGTTTTGTGTTCCAGGGTGTAGGGAAAAGAAACAGCAGGTTAAGCAGCGATATTGTTCAGCCTTTTGCTGAAGCTTTCGGTAATGTTCCACTTGAAATGGTCGGAAAGTTCTGGACAAAAACCAATAAACCCGAACAGAATCTGCAGGCTCGTTATCCAAGACTATCAACAAGGTCCATTTCAAATAACTATGAGATGTCAGATTTCTGGCTGATCGACGGATCTTATTTCCGTATAAAGAATATCACTTTAGGATATACTATCAAGGCTGAAAAGATGAAACGAACCGGCATACAGTCACTTCGCTTTTATGTTTCTGCGAATGATGTTTTTGCAAAACACAATTTTCCAAAGTACTGGGATCCGGAAGTAGAAAATTCATCATATCCAATGGTTACAACCCTGATGGCAGGTGCTTCCATAAGATTCTGAACTATGATCAATCAGTATTGGAAAGAGATTAAAACATCAACTGACAAATCAAAATCATGAAAAAGTTATTATACATCATTAGCTGCATTACTTTCATTACAGCCTGTACTAAACTGGATCTGAATCCGCTATCAGAACCTTCCACTGCTACCTTCTATTCAAATCAAACAGAACTTGAACTGGCCGTAAATGATTTGTACCGGCTCGATTTCTGGAGTAATGATAATGAACAGTTCACCGACAATTACTGGCATCGCGGACAATTAGGCAATGCGGTCACATTCGGTACTATGAATTCTGAAGATGCCACTGTACAGTCGTACTGGACGATTTGTTATAAAGCAATTGCACGCGTAAACACCTATTTAGCAAACATGGACCGCGCCGCTGCAACAACGCCACCAGCAGTGATGACAAGGCTGGAAGCGGAGATGCGTTTGATCAGGGCTTACCAGTTCTCAAGACTGATCACTCATTTTGGTGACGTTCCTTTTCTGCTTGAACCAATTGCCCTGGAAGAATCATATGATTTAGCAAGAACAAACATGGATGAGATACTTACCTTCATTTTTTCAGAGCTTGATTTTGCGGCAGCTAATCTTCCGCAGACCTATGGTACCGGGATTAAACGACTGACCAAAGGTGCCGCACTTGCTATAAAGGCAAGAACGGCATTATATATGGGTAAGCATGAAATCGCGCGCGATGCATCTCTTGCGGTTATGCAACTTACCGGCGCTGGTGCTTATACACTGAATGCGGATTATTCCCAGTTATTTCTTAAACCAGGTGAATTAAGTGCAGAATTGATCATCAGCATCCCAAGAGATGAAGCACAGAAAGTGTTTACATCAGGTGGAGTTGTACAGGATCAGACAGCAAGAAATGCCGGTGGGTTTGGTGCCCAGATACCTACAAGAGAGATGATGGATGTTTATGAATGCAGCGATGGAAAGCCCATAGACGAAAGCCCGTTATATAATCCACTTGATCCTTTCAGAAACCGCGATCCCCGGTTATTAGCCACCATAGTTGAATTCAATACGCAATGGTTAGGTTATTCTTATCAGCCACATCCTGATACACTTACCGTTTTCAGTTCGAAGGAAAACAGAAGGGTGTCTAACCGGGACAGTCGTACTGTAGCCACTTTTGCGAGCTACACTGGTTTTCTTTGGAAAAAAGGAATTGATCAAAGTTGGGTGGATAAGGTTTCTGAGGATAATGATGCCGTCATAATCCGGTATGCAGAAATACTATTAACTTATGCAGAAGCAAAAATCGAACTCGGGCAGGTTGACGCAACAGTATTAAATGCATTAAATCTTGTAAGGGCGAGGGGATATGGAGTAGGAGTTGGTCAAACATCTTTATATCCTGCTGTAACAACAACGGTTGCTACTGAGCTTAAAAAAATTGTAAGAAGAGAAAGAAGGGTTGAGTTTGCGAAGGAAGGTCTACGTTATATGGATCTTATCCGTTGGAAACTTGCAGAAAAGGCTTTGACAAAACCAGTAATTGGTCTCCCCGATCCAGCAGCTCAAAACCGTGCCAAATGGCCTTTTCCAGGGATTACGCCAATTGATGATGATGGCATTGCGGATTACGGTGTTTTCGGTAACGATGTAAAGATAGTTGCCCAAAGAAGTTTTGACAAGAGTCGTCAGTACCTGTGGCCGATACCTGCGCTGGAAAGACGAGTCAATCCAAACCTCACTCAAAATCCAAACTATTAATAAACTATAAATAATGAGCATGAAGATATTATCTGTTGTTCTTTTAATGGCAATATTGAATTTGTGTTGTACCGAAGGTGTTACCCAGTCGGGTGATAAAGAATCAGGTGCCAAAAATTCTGAATCAAAATATCTTAAGATCAGTGGTGTATATCCCCATCTCGCTGTTTTTAATGAAGGTGATGGTTTGTTTTGTGCCGGCAATGGGGGAGAAGGCGGTATAGGTGCAATTACACCATGGGCAGGAAAACTTTGGATGGTTACATATTCCGCGCATTGCCCGGGCGGAAGTTCTGATAAGCTTTATAGCATAGATGAAAATCTCCAGTTGCAAATACACCCGGAGAGCGTAGGAGGTACGCCGGCTAACAGGCTCATTCATACAAAGTCGGATCAACTGATCACCGGCCCTTATTTCATAGACCCGAAAGGTAAGGTACGTGTTATTTCGCCTTCGGTTATGCCTGGCCGTTGGACTGCGACCGCAACCCATTTAACTGATCCTGATAATATGGTTTACATGTATGATATGGAAGGAGCACTTTTTGAAGTAAACGTACATACGCTGGCAGTAAAAAAGTTATTCCAGAAACCTATACCCGGATGGCATGGCAAAGGTGGTTATACTGCACAAAACAAACTGATACTTGCGAACAACGGCGAACATCAGAAATTTGATATCGACCCGGCGCTTTTGCAGGTTGGCGGCGAACCAAAGAATAAAGAAGAAATGGGCGTGCTGGCAACCTGGGACGGTAAGAAATGGGAAATTGTTGAACGTCGTCAGTTTACGGATGTTACCGGTCCCGGTGGTATCTACGGCTCTCCGGATAATAATGCACCTGCCTGGAGCATTGGCTGGGATAAGCGATCAGTGATTTTAAAATTACTTGATGGTGGTAAGTGGTTCACCTATCGAATGCCTAAAGCAACCCACACTTATGATCATTGGGGGGGATGGTATACTGAATGGCCAAGGATCCGCGAAATTGGCAACAATAAGATGCTGATGGATATGCACGGAATGTTTTATGACTTTCCAAAAACATTTACAAGAGCTAACAGCGGTGGCATTACACCTATAGGTAGTCACCTTCGTTACATACCTGATTTTTGTAACTGGAACGGTCAGCTTGTTTTGTCGACTGATGAAACAACTATTCTGCAGAATGCTTACCCGGGCAGGGCACAGTCGAATTTATGGTTTGGCAAAGTAGATGATCTCAGGGATTGGGGTAGTGTAAATGGCTGGGGTGGACCATGGATAAATGATGAAGTTGTTGCCGGTAAGCCTTCGGACGCTTATCTGATTAACGGTGCCGGTAAAAAGGTGTTACATCTTAGTCATAAAACAAATTCACCCGTCACATTTACACTTGAAATTGACAGGGAAGGCAACAATAAATGGGAAACTTTTAAAAAGATGACGGTTGCTGCAAACGGTTATGATTACCTGCTTTTCCCGGCTGATTTCAAAGCTAATTGGATCAGGATCACCGCCGATAAAAATTGTACAGCTTCTGCATTTTTTCACTACCAGGGCAAAGTTCATGAAAAAGCAGACAAGATGTTTACCGGGCTTGCTGATATAGAAAGTGCAGGTGAGGCACGTGCCTCGCTGATCAGACCTGCAGGTCATAACAAAAATCTCCAGGTTATTAATATCTCTTCAAACGGTCCTTTATACCAGGAGGTAAATGAAAAACTGCAGTTTTCAGTTCCCGCTGCCGATAGTTCTGAACGCGTTTCAAAGATCCTGTCATTAAAAAAGGAATTTGAAACCGATGCTGCATCAGTGATAGTTAAGGATGCAACAGGATCATACCGTTTGCCAAAAACATCTGCTGTATACGACAAGCCATTTGCCGCCGGCTGGCCGCGGGCGAAAAGAGAAGTTGAATCAGAACGATACATGTTCAACGCCCACGGAACACTGTATGAAATTGGCCGTGAGAGCGGCTTTGCAGCAATCAAGCCGGTGACTACCCATAAAAAGAAGATAGTGGATTTCTGTACATGGAGGGGTTTGCTGGTGATCAGTGGAACAAGTAACGATGCCTCAGCGGATGGTCATTATTTTACCAATGCTGACAAATCAACAGGCTTATGGTTCGGAGCAATTGATGATTTATGGAAGCTGGGTAAACCAGTTGGGGAAGGCGGGCTCTGGAAAGATGCTGTGGTTAACGCCGGTGAAAACTCATTGCCCTTCCTGATGACCGGTTATGACAAAAAGAAAATCAGCCTTAGCTCAGATAAGGATGTTGAATTTACACTGGAGATTGATGTGGATCACAACGGTTTTCATGAATTTAAAAAGATAAAGGTGCCTGCGGGTAAGACTGTTGATTTCGATTTTCCGGAAGGATTTAATGCTCATTGGATCAGGGCAAAAACTGATAAAAGCTGTAAGGTAACTGCCTGGATAAAATACAGCTGACCTTTGTTTGTTTTGTTTTGTTTAGCAGAATATAACCGCTGTGTTCCACTATGGAGCCAGCGGTTTTTTAATGCTTCTCACTAAAGGAACCTGGATTCATTTCATGCTTCTAACGAAAGAATCACTTGGATTCATTAGCTTTAAAGAGACGATTCTTGTTAACGAAAATTAATTGATTCCGCATGCAGATTGAAAATACCGCAGCAGACCAGTCAAACGCCAGTAGTTCTTTAAAAGGTTATGGTTATCCGGTCAGGGCCTCGCTCATTGCCGCTTTGGGTGGCTTTCTTTTTGGTTTCGAAACGGCAGTTATATCAGGCGCTGAAAGAACCATACAGGAGCTTTGGTCATTAAGTTCCGGTTGGCTTGGTTTTACCGTTGCAGCAAGCCTTATTGGAACCGTGGTGGGTTCATTGATTGCGGGAATTCCCGCGCAGAAATACGGCCGTAAGCCGGTCTTGTCATTTATAGCAATTCTTTATCTTCTTTCATCTATAGGTTGTGCGTTTACACCGGTCTGGGGTTTGTTTATATTTTTCCGTTTTATCGGTGGGATCGCTGTGGGTGCTTCTTCGGTTGTGGGTCCCATGTATATTTCTGAAATCGCACCTGCAAAAATCCGCGGCCGTCTTGCGGGTTCCTTCCAGGTAAATATCGTGTTAGGTATCCTGATCGCTTTCTTAATGAACTACCTGCTATCCGGCATTGGAGAAGACAGCTGGAGATGGATGCTGGGTATTATGATTGTTCCTTCAGCATTGTTTGCCATCTTGCTTCGTACTATACCCGAAAGTCCACGTTGGCTTGTGTTGAATAATCGCGAACAGGAAGCAGGGGTTGTGTTTACCAAAACCGGTGAACACGATGCAGTTAGAATGATCAAAGAAGAGCAGGCTCTTATAGACCCCAAAGCCAGGGAATCATTGTTCAGCGGAAAGTACAATAAACCGATTCTTTACGCGGTTCTGCTCGCCATGTTTAATCAGCTTTCGGGAATCAATGCAATTATATATTATGCACCCAGGATTTTTGAAATGGCGGGTTTCAATAAAGAAAACGCATTCCAGCAGTCCGTTTATATCGGCGCAGCCAACTTGTTTTTCACTTTACTTGCTATGAACTTCATAGATAAGTTTGGGAGGAAAAAGCTGTTGCTGATTGGTGCAGCAGGCGATTTTATATTCCTGGCACTAACCGCAATGGCCTTTCAATCTGAAGGTGGAGGAGGTACAGCAGTAATAGTTTACCTGATTGGCTTCATCGCTTTTTTTGCGTTCTCTCAGGGTGCGGTAATCTGGGTATTTATTTCTGAAATTTTTCCAAACTCCGTTCGTTCCCAGGGTGTGTCTCTTGGAAGTTTCACCCATTGGATCATGGCCGCAATAATCTCCTGGACCTTCCCGATCATTGTTGAAGGAAGCAAAAACGGTGGATTTTATTCCTTTATTTTTTATAGCCTCATGATGTTTGTCTCGTTTATTTTTGTCTGGAAGTTCATGCCCGAAACAAAGGGTCGTACGCTGGAGGAAATTGAACATGATCTGAAACGGAGGTAAGGATCATTCGAACTGCTTAAATGTTTGCATGAATTTATCCTGATTCAATCTTAAGTAAAATATGTTGCACCCATGACCTGTGTCATGGGTGTTTTGTTTTTTATACATCCCCCATTGCGGTTAGGCTCATCCATAAAATGGTGATTTTCCAAAGCACATATTCACTGCAATTTTGATAAAGAAGATTTGATCAAATCAAATACACAATCAATAAAACAATCAACAATGAAAACAGGACTTGTTTCTCTATTAGCAGTATTTACAATTGTCTTTGGTGGTAAAGATAAACTCACAGGCAGATGGCAAACCAAACCTTCTGAAACCGGCAACGTGACAGGGGTCGTCTTTATGGAAGACAACACATTTGAAGCTTTTGTTAACAGGAAACCTTTTGTTTCCGGAAAGTTCCAGGTGACAGACAGCGTTTTTACATTCACTGACAATGGTTGTAATGGAGCCCGTGGCACTTATAAGATGATTTTCTTCAGTAACAACGATTCACTTCGATTCCAGACTATTTCCGATAGCTGCGACAGGAGAAGAGTGGGGATGGAACGGCTGATTATTGGTAGAGTCAAATAGTTCTTCATCATGAAAAAGATTTTCTTAATTGTAGTCATTGCTATTTCATTCATACCCCTGCTTACCTCTTTTAAGGACAAAGCTGATAAAGAGGAGATTGAACTAGGAAAAATGTTATTCTCAGATCCGATCTTATCAAGGGACATGACCATCAGTTGTGCCAGCTGCCATATTCCAGGGTTTGCTTTTGCTGATACAGCTGTGGTAAGCAGGGGTGTGTTTGGACGTAAAGGCAAACGAAATTCGCCTTCAGCCATGAATGTACTTCTGCGGAGATCACTATTCTGGGATGGCCGTGCTAACACCCTTGAGGAGCAGGCCCTGGCGCCTATAGAAAATCCGGATGAAATGGATTTATCTATTGATTCGGCGATCGCGAGACTAACACAAAACGCTGGATACTATGAACTATTTCAAAAAGTTTACGGCGCACCACCAGATAAAAAATACTTAAGCGCCGCAATTGCTGCCTTTGAAAGGACATTGGAAACAAGTGAAAGTCCATTCGATGACTGGAAGTTTTCCGGTGATTCAACTGCGGTAAGTGCTTCTGTAAAAAGAGGATTTGAGCTTTTCAGTTCAAAAGGAAAATGCACACAGTGTCATTTTGGTGCTGACTTTACTGCCAATGAGTTCCGCAAATATTGGCCTGTTTAATGGGATTGATCTCAACGATAGTGGTCGCGCAATGATAACAAAACTTCCGGATGATATCGGGAGGTTTAAGACACCAACATTAAGGAACATTGCGCTCACTGCACCTTATATGCATAATGGCATGTTCAGGACGCTGGATGAAGTGATAGACTTTTATAATGACACCAAAAGCATCATTCCAAACGGATTATATACTGACTCAGTACTTGCGATGCCGCTAGGATTGAGCCCAGCAGAAAAAAACGATATCAAGGCTTTTCTGCTTTCACTGACGGATAAAAGATTTGATACAACTATTAGAAGATTAAATACAGCTGTTAACGAACATCAGAACTTCATGGGTGAATATTGATCTGGTCTTTTTAAACAAATAACTAATTAGTCGACATTGGTGACTAATTAGTTATTTTGAAATGACAAGTCATTTATATGCAGGATCATTTAATACAATAATGGATAAAATTAATCCTGAAGAAATAGTTATCAGAACTACTCTCAAGCCCGGTGACCTGGGCTATGTCATTTATTTGCATGGCAAACTTTACCAACAGGAATATGGTTATAGTACCAGTTTTGAAGTATATGTAGCCCAGGGGCTTTCCGAATTTTACAGAAATTATGATCCGCTGCTGGATGGTATATGGATCATGGAACACAAAGAAAAGATAGTTGGTTTCCTTTTACTTATGCACCGGGATCAGGGACAGGCACAATTGCGATATTTTATCATCGAGCCAGCATACCGTGGGTTGGGCCTGGGAAAAATGTTGTCTGATTTATTTATGGCTCATTTCATTGAAAAAGGATATGAAAGGGCTTATTTATGGACTACGGATGAATTGTATACTGCGGCAAACATCTACCAGAAAATGGGATTCAGGCTATCTGAAGAGGTCCTGTCTGAATCATTCGGCAAAAGGGTAAAAGAACAACGCTTTGACCTGGTTCTTAAAAGTGGTCAGGAATCATCACAACAGGTTTGAAAACTATATTAATAGTTACGCCATCTATACTACCGGGTCATTTAATACGTGTGACTATATAGATGACTATACCATATAAAAACAAAAACGGGACAAAACAGAAGAAATCTGTACTGTCCCGTATGTTGCCCGACCAGGATTCGAACCTAGACAAACTGAACCAAAATCAGTTGTACTGCCATTATACTATCGGGCAATCCGTTCTTCTTAGCGTATTTTCTAAAAAGGACTGCAAAAATAAGGCATCGCATGATTCATTCCAAATAATGCAGTTTTATTTATCAGATTCCATTAACCAGGTAGTAATGTTTTTTCCCTTTTTGCACCAGGATATATTTTCCATGAAGCAGATCATCACCAGTCAACTGCTGTGTAATATCCTGAACTTTTACCCGGTTAATGCTAATGCCACCATTCTGGATCATTTTTCGGGCTTCACCTTTGCTGGGAAATATTTTTGTCTCAGCAAGAAACCCAATCAGGTCGGCACCGGCGCGTATTGCCTCAATAGGGTAATCAAAGCGCACAACGCCTTCCATACTCGCAATATCTTCTTCGCTTAATGAGGTAGCCGGAGCCGTCATATCAGCAAACAATTTCTCTGTTGTTGCGATCGCTTTATCATATTCGCTTTCGCCATGAACAAAAATGGTGACTTCCCTGGCAAGTGCTTTTTGTAAGCTACGATTGCCTGGATTTTCAATGTGCTTTTCGATCATTGAATCAATCTCAGCCTTTGGCAGAAACGTAAAAATCTTTATCCACTCTTCCGCATCAGAATCTTTTGCATTCAGCCAGAACTGGTAAAACTCGTAAGGTGAAGTCCTTTCCGGATCCAGCCAGACATTGCCTTTTTCAGTCTTGCCAAACTTACCACCATCGGCCTTTTTTATCAGAGGACAGGTAAAAGCAAATGCCTCACCTGCTGCTTTACGCCTCACAAGCTCACTACCGGTGGTTATATTGCCCCACTGATCACTGCCCCCCATCTGAAGTTTGCAATTCCTGTTTTTATATAACCAATAAAAATCATATCCCTGCATCAATTGGTAAGCAAACTCAGTATAACTGAGCCCAATCTCACCTTCGATCCGTTTTTTCACACTGTCTTTAGCCATCATATAATTAACGGTAATAAACTTACCGGTGTCGCGCAAAAACTCAATAAAAGAAATTGTGCGGAACCAGTCATAATTGTTTACCATTTCGGCGACATTAGGCAAAGCAGGGTTGAAGTCCAGGTATTTTTCGAGTTGATTCCTGATCCCATTTACGTTTTTTGCAAGCTCTTCTTCATTTAAAAGATTTCTTTCCTGGCTTTTTCCAGAGGGATCCCCAATCATTCCCGTAGCACCACCTACCAGCGCAATTGGTTTATGACCGGCTCGCTGAAGATGGACCAGCAGTATGATAGGCACCAGGCTGCCAATATGCAGTGAATTTGCGGTTGGATCAAAACCGATATATCCGGTGGTCATTTCTTTTTTGAGTTGTTCCTCTGTTCCGGGCATCACATCCTGCAGCATTCCCCGCCATTTCAATTCTTCTAAAAGACTCATATTAAAAAATTGTATTTTTTTGTCAGATTTATCGTTAGTGGTATTAGTCAAGCTGTTATCCCTCAATTTTTGCCTGTAAAATTTTCAAAACCAGGGGTTCGGCGGTCGAGCCACTTTCACCTCTAACTGGAAAACTGTATTTTGTAAAGATAATACAGCCGCATTTCGTTTAAAAGCACTTGCAAATATCAAGGGAATCAACGAATTACGCAAATCTAAGGATTACCGGAACTTTAGTTGAAATATGCAATAATTTCACCTGCTGTTCGTTTGCCATTGTTGAACTTCCAATACCGAACTATTTCATTTTCAGTCAGAATTAATGACAGAAATGAAACAAGCCGGTCAGGATCGTAGTCTTAAATTAATTGCTTATTTAGAAACCCGGGTCGATGAAAAAAAACCTTTCCCTATTATTCTTTTCCTTAACACTGCTGTTATGGCAACAATCATTTTCACAATTCCGGAAATATTCAAATGAGTTTCTAAATATCGGGGCAGGTGCCCGGGGACTTGCAATGGCTGGTGCGCAGATCGCATCGGTGGAGGATGGCACTTCAGGTTATTGGAACCCTGCCGGCCTGGTCAATGTTAAGGACAATCCCCAGGTTAACCTCATGCATGCAGAATATTTCGCAGGTATAGGCAAGTATGATTTTGCAAACGTGACACTTCCCTTAAAAGATAATAAAAGAGTAATTGGTTTATCATTACTCCGTTTCGCTGTTGATGATATTCCCAACACTATCTTCCTGGTAGAACCGGATGGCACTATCAATTTCAGCAATGTACAGACCTTTTCTTCTGCCGATTATGCTTTCATGATTTCCATGGCACAACAAAAGATATTGAAGAAGGACCGTAAACTCAATATGGGTTTTAACGCAAAAATAATTCATCGTAAGGCCGGCGATTTTGCAACTGCCTGGGGATTTGGGTTTGATGCAGGTGTGCAGCTGGTTGACAAGCGCTGGAGGGTAGCTGTTATGGCGCGTGATGTAACCACTACATTCAATGCATGGTCATTCAGTCTCAATGAAAAAATGCGCGAGGTTTTTTATGTGACGCAGAATGAAATCCCGGTTAAGTCAACTGAACTTACAGCGCCAAAACTGATAATCGGCGGAGCTTATAATTTCCCAATCAATAAAAATCTGAACCTGCTTACTGAAGTAAATGTTGATCTTAACTTCGATGGAAGAAGAAACACCGTGCTTTCAGGATCTACCGTTAGTGCTGATCCGAAAATCGGGCTTGAGCTTGGTTATAAGAATGTGTTTTTTGTAAGAGGTGGCATTAATAATTTTCAACAGGCCCTTGATGATGCAGATATTACAAACACAAAAAAAGTATGGATCTACCAGCCAGGTGTAGGTGCCGGTTTCCGTATATCGAGTGTTCAGATTGATTATGCCTTCACAAACCTGGCTAATCAGTCAAATCCGTTGTTTACACATGTTTTTTCTTTAAAACTTGATCTGAAGAAAAAACAAAGCAAATAATCTTACCCTTACCCTCATGAGAACGAACAAAGATCATTTTATGAAAAGATTTTTTACATTATTATTATTACTGTGTGGTCTCAATGGATTCGCCCAGCAATATAATAATGAATGGATCCGGTTTGATCAGACCTACTATAAATTCCAGATCGCAACAGCCGGTTTATACCGGATTCCCAAATCTGTACTGGACGTTGCGGGCATCGGGAATACACCCGTGGAGTTTCTGGAACTCTGGTCCAATGGAAAGATGGTTCCTTTTTATCCTTCGGTGCCAACTGGTGTTTTGCCGGCCAATGGATACCTCGAGTTTTGGGGAGAAGGGAATGATGGCAAACCTGATAAACCGCTTTACCGATCAGCGGCTTCACAACACACCGATAAAATTAGTTTGATTTCGGGCTATGCAAGTTATTTTCTCAGCGTCAATACCTCTCAAACCGGGTTTCAATTTAAGGATCGCACCAATAATCCGGATATCAGCCCTTTACCCGTTGAGCCATATTTTATGCATACTGCGGGTAACTATTTCAGTAGCCAGTTAAACCCTGGTTTTGCCGCAGTCGTGGGGGAGTATGTATATTCATCATCTTATGATAAGGGAGAGTATTGGTCAAGTTCACCATTTACACCATCAGCTCCATTAAATTCTTCAATCGGAGTCCAGGCTGTTTATGCCGCAGGCCCACAGTCAACTTTTAAATATGGTGCTTCCGGTAATGCCCTGAATGCAAGAACTATACGTGTAAGTGTAAACGGGTCTGTGGTCAATGATACGTTGATGGATTATTTTAATGACATCAATGCCACGGTTGCTATACCAACAAGCCTCATAACATCAGGCACAGCAACTATACAGATGGTTGATAATTCTGTCGTAACTACTGATCGGGTAGTGTCATCCTATTATGAAATTATTTATCCGCGGCTGTTTGATTTTGGTAATACCAGCAATTTCAAATTCGAATTGCCGGCAAGACTGGCAGGATTTTTACTTGAGGTCACCAATTTCAATGCCGGAGCTGCCGCACCTGTTTTGTATGATCTGAGTACAGGCAAAAGATTTATCGGTAATATCAGTGTGCCCGGGAAAGTGCGGTTTGCATTGCCAGGTAGCAATGTTCCTATAAAATATGTGTTGTCATCCCAGGATGCCGCTAATATCAATAGCATAGCAACTGTCGCCACAAAAAAGTTTGTTGATTATTCCCTGGTAGCGAACCAGGGAACTTTCCTTGTTATTTCACATCCCAGTCTTTATAATGGATCAACCGGCAATAACCCGGTGAATGATTATGCTAATTACAGGCAGACTTCAGCCGGTGGTGGATATGTGTCTAAGATTGTTGATATAGATGAGTTGGTAGATCAGTTTGCTTTTGGAATAAAAAAGCATCCATTGTCTGTTAAAAACTTTTTACGATATGCCCGAGCTACCTTTGCGATACTTCCTAAACATGTGTTTCTTATTGGTCATGGTATGACCTATGATCAGTATCGTTTACGTGAAGCTGACCCCGTCGCAGAAAGGCTGAACATTATTCCAACATTTGGTAATCCGGCTTCAGATAATATGCTGGCTTCTTCCGGAGTGTTGAGCCCTGTGCCGGAAACCCCGATAGGCAGACTGTCAGTAATTTCAGCAAAAGAGATAGAAGATTATCTCGAGAAAGTGAAGCAATTCGAAGATGTTCAGAAAAATTCACCAAATACTATTGCCGGTCGTCAATGGATGAAAAACGTGGTGCACGTAACGGGCGGTGGTGATTCTTATCTTAGTACTGTGTTGTGTAATTTTATGGGGGTCTATAAAAGTATTATAGAAGATACCCTGTTTGGTGGTAAAGTATATACGTTCTGTAAAACGACTACGGCTGGGGTGGAAACAGGTGGTGCTGAAAGATTAGCGCAATTGTTTGGAGAAGGAATCTCAATGCTGAATTATTTCGGGCACTCTTCATCAACAACACTCGAATTTAACCTGGATAATCCTTCAGCATATGAAAACTTTGGTAAGTACCCGGTTTTTTATGTGAATGGTTGTAATGCAGGAAACTTTTTTACATACTTTCCTCAACGTCTTTCAGTCAATGAAACGTTATCTGAGAAATTTGTACTCGCAAAAGGCCGGGGATCTATTGCTTTTGTTGCCAGTACGCACTTTGGTATTGTAAATTATCTCAATCTCTTCCTGAACGGGTTATATGGAGTTCTTGCTAAATCCGAAAGTGGTAC
This sequence comes from Flavitalea sp., assembly GCF_035489435.1. Taxonomy (NCBI): domain Bacteria; kingdom Pseudomonadati; phylum Bacteroidota; class Chitinophagia; order Chitinophagales; family Chitinophagaceae; genus Flavitalea; species Flavitalea sp. The sequence goes on along the minus strand of NZ_DATHKG010000161.1, from coordinate 124,242 downwards.
TATGGGCGAGAATCAACGTAATGCCCTGGCAGCACTTATAACTGCTGCAGGTTCAACGGACTACTATGCCCGCCTCCATGCAGAAGAGATAACCTTTCATGGTGACCCCGCTCTGAAAATGAACAACCAACCAAAACCTGATTATGTAATTGAAGAGTCACTTATCACTCTTAACCCCGCTTTTATCTCCATTGCGGAAAATGAATTTGCATTGAAAGTGAAGATGGTTAATATTGGGAAAGCAAGTCCTGATTCAATCACACTTTCAATCAAAAGAACATATCCTGACGGGAGCCAGGAAACAATATACAGCACTCGCATCCCGGGAGTTAAAAGTGCCGATTCTATTGCGCTTACTATTCCTATTGTTACACTGCGTGATAAAGGGATGAATAAGTTAACCGTTTTCATAGATAGTGACAGTGAAATCGATGAGATGTCGGAAAGCAATAACATTGTTACTAAGGAATTTTTCATATTCGAGGATGAGGCAAGACCAGTTTATCCATACCCGTTCTCTATTGTGACTGATCCAAATCAGAAGTTATATGCTTCTACAGCAAATCCATTCAGTCTCGCCAGGGACTATATTATTCAGATGGATACCACCGAGCTGTTTGACTCTCCGTTTAAAGTAAGCAAGACGATCAATTCAGCTGGCGGTATCGTTGAATTGTTGCCCGGAATTGCGTATCAGGACAGTGCGGTTTATTATTGGAGAATTTCGATAGTACCACCAACGGGTGGAAACTACCAATGGTCATATTCATCCTTTGTTTTCATTCCGGGAGAAGTAAGTGGATTCAACCAATCGCATTATTTTCAACATGTCAAATCCAATTCAGAAAGGCTTTCCCTGCAAGACAGTACCCGATTATGGGATTTTGGAAACCGCAACAATGATCTGTTTATACGTCACGGCGTGTATCCTACCAGCGGTCAATATGATAATGACTTTTCAGTTTCCGTAAACGGAGAATCAAAAATAGCAAGTGCCTGTGTTGCACGATCACTGATAGTTAATGTGTTTGATCCGATAACTTTCAAACCCTGGAAAAACGTCAGCTCAACCGGAACCAATTTGTTTACGTTTTCAAGTGGTTCGGCGAACTGCGCGCCATCACGGAACTGGAATTTTGAGTTTACCTATATGAATGCTGTTTCGCGAAATAACATGGTTAACTTCATGAACTATATACCGAACGGGGCTTACGTAGTGGTACGCACGACTGACTATAGCCTGGCTGCATTACCACCTTCATGGCAGGCTGACACGTTGACTTACGGCTCTAATAATTCCCTTTATCACAAATTGTTTGCCGCAGGTTTACTCGGCATTGATTCAATTACCACGGCTCGTTGCTTTGTCCTCGTTTATAAGAAGAATGATTTTAGTTTTTCTCCTGTCTACAGGATAAGCAAGGATTTGAATGACCGGATAGTTTTGAACGTTAAGACACCAACAAAGGATACTCTTGGTTTTATTACTTCACCGAAATTTGGACCTGCCAAGGAATGGAAACAATTGGTCTGGAGAGGAGAAAGCCTGGAAAGTCCGACAGATGATAATCCAGCCATTGATGTAATCGGTATAGATAGAAACAATGTAGAGTCAGTGATTGCACAGGTTGACAGAAGTACACAGGAATTTGATCTCAGTGCTATTGATGCAGCCATGTATCCATACCTTAAACTCCAGATGCGTAATCCTGATTCCGTCAATCTTACTCCTTATCAGCTGAAATACTGGCGTGTTTATTATAAGGGAGTTCCTGAAGGAGGGCTTGCCAGCAGTATCTTTTTTAATACCAAAGACACGCTCGAGGCAGGGGAACCTATCAAATTCGGAATTGCTTTCAAAAATGTAAGTAAGCTACCGTTTGATAGCCTCAAAGTAAAAGTTACAATTCTCGATCAAAGCAATGTTACGCATGTTATTGATATGCCAAGGCAAAAACCGCTTGTTTTTAATGATACAATACAACTGCGGTTTGAATTGGATAGCCGCAATTATCCAGGGGTGAACACCATTTTTGTGGAGTTTAACCCGGAAGTAGATCAGCTGGAACAGGCACATTTTAATAATTTCCTTTATAAGAATGTTTATGTCCGGACAGATAATATTAACCCGCTTCTTGACATAACCTTTGATGGTGTTCATATCTTAAACCGCGACATAGTGTCGGCAAAGCCGAAGATTCAGATCAAATTGAAAGATGATGCGAAATATTTGTTATTAAACGATACTACCTTAAGTACGATTCAGGTAAGATATCCGGATGGTATGCTTCGCACGTTTAGCTATGACAATGATACATTAAGGTTCAATCCGGCTACTTCAAGCGATGATAATACTGCTTCTATCGATTTCAATCCGCAATTCCTGAAGCAATTCAATCCGGAAGGGGACGAGTATGAGCTGATTGTAAAAGGAAAGGACCGTAGTGGTAATAAGGCAGGTCAGATCGAGTTCAGGGTGACATTTAAGGTGATCTCAAAGCCTATGATCTCAAACCTTTTAAACTATCCGAATCCGTTCAGTACTTCAACTGCCTTTGTATTTACGCTCACGGGAAGCGAAATTCCTCAAAACATGAAGATTCAAATCCTGACTGTCACCGGCAAAATAGTGCGGGAAATCACTATGAATGAATTGGGGCCAATTCGTATAGGAAGAAATATAACGGAATTCAAGTGGAACGGTACCGACCAATATGGTCAGAAATTGGGTAATGGTGTATATCTCTACAGGGTGGTAACAACTATGAATGGAAAGTCGATGGAAAAATACAGGTCTGAAGGCGATAACACAGACAAGTTCTTCAACAATGGTTATGGAAAGATGTACCTGATGAGATAAAAGTCAGAACTAATGACGAAGGGGATAAGGTGCTTACTTTATCCCCTTTTTCTATCTGCTAATTTGATATTTGTAGCTTACCCTCGAAGAATCGGAACCTGCACATTAACTTTAACGAAACTTGCAAAAGATATGGAAGCATCCGGTTCAGATTTTCTAAATAAAAGGTGGCTTCCCTTACTTGTATTTTTAGCGGTGTCTTTAGTTCTTTACATGCCTGTGCTGCATAACAGTTTTGCATCGGATGATTTCAAGGCTGTCTATAGAGCAGGTGTTAAGGGCCATATTTTTGGTCCTGGCTTCTTCCGGCCCTTTTCTGACTTAACTATATTCATTACTTATGCTGCTGTTGGTTCCGACACCTTCTATTACCACTTTTCAAATGTTGTTTTACACGGATGTTCAGCATTTTTTCTTTATCTGCTGGCACTCAGACTGCCATTTCTAAACGGAATGGATAACAGGCAATCTTTTGCCTGGTACTCATCGATTCTGTTTGTAACCTATCCTTTTCATAATGAATCAATCACCTGGATTGTTGGACGGGGCTCTGAATCAGCAACTTTTTTTGCCTTAGCCTGTATGCTCATTTTTGTGAGCAAAATAAAGCCACTGTACAAGTATCTTTATACCGGATGTCTATATTTCATTGGTTTGCTTGCTTACGAATCAATTCTTTTTCTTCCCGTCATCCTATTCCTGATCTCCTGTAAAAAGCAAAGATCAAAAAACGAAATGGCTAAATGGCTGTTGGTTTTTCTACTTGTACTCATATCCTATTTTGCAATAAGGTATATTATGGCCGGTGTTGTTATCGGTGAGTATGGACATGGGATATTTTCTATTCAAGTCCTGAGATATGCGGCTAACATTTTTAAGGTGATGGGAAGAATGTTTTTACCACCGTCCCATAATTCCTTATTACTAACAGTTGCATTTTCAACATTAGTAGTTTTATATCTTGGTAGTTGGTTTATGCCTGCAAAGGCGATTCCAGATAGGATTAATGCAAGAAAAGATGAACTCATTATTCTCTTTTGTATGCTGGTGTCATTAATTATTCCTATAACATTTGGCATAAGCACCCAGACCTCCGAAGGTGAAAGACTCCTTTATTTTCCTTCTGTTTTTATTTCGCTTTTTTTTGCCTGCTTAATTGTGGAAAGTTCTGCCAGGAAGATTTTTAAGCGGTTATTAATGGTTGCCCTGGTAATCTTCAATATCATTTTTGTCGAAATCAATAATTCATATTGGATAAAAGCCTCTTATATCACCGATGCAGCAATTAAGCAAACAATTGATATTGCAGGTTCAGACAGAGAAATAGTTTTCGTGAATGTTCCCGGTGAGTACCATGGTGCATATATTTTCAGGAACAGTTTTAAAGAAGCGATGTTGTTGAACAATATAGACACACAAAAAGTGCAGGTGGCAAATTATCTGAATCATGCAGAATACAATTCATTGCCAGGTAAGATTTTACCTGAAATAATAGCTGATACATTACATTTTGGAAAGTCTGTTAAGATGTCGGCGAAGAGATTATCGATAACCAATTATGACAAACCTGATGAATCGGTGAAGTATATTGAAATAAAGGAAAACACCGAGATCTGGTTCTGGGATAAACATCAGTTCCTGCGATACCAATAAGATCAATGGTGGTTTGTAACTGCACTTATCCGGTTCATATATTTCCCGATAACATCAAACTCCAGGTTTACTGTATCTCCTTCCTTCCGGGTTTTGAGATTTGTATGTTGATAGGTATATGGAATGATGGCTACAGAAAATTCATTAAATGTTATGTCGAAAACGGTAAGACTTATCCCGTTCAGACAAACAGAGCCTTTCTCGATAATTAATGAGGCGAACGACCGATCAAAACCTATCCTAAATTTCCAGCTCCCGTTTTCGTCTGAGATTGCCAATATCCGGCCAATAATGTCAACATGCCCCTGCACAATGTGACCGTCCAGGCGGCCATTCATCATCATGCTTCTTTCGAGGTTCACATAGTTTCCGGTGTTCCAGGTACCGAGATCCGTTTTGTCGAGTGTTTCGGCAACGGCCGTCACCCGGTGCCGGCCGGGTTCCAGGGCATCCACGGTTAAACATACCCCGTTGTGAGATACGCTCTGATCAATCCTGAATTCTTCAGAGATCGGAGAGGAGAGCCAGAATACGGCATTTCCCCCATCCAGGCTTACGGATTCAATAATGCCCACTGATTCAACTATTCCGGTAAACATTTTGCAAAATTCGTATTTTTCTCTTTTACTATTTCAGATTTTGTTTTATCTTTGCCGTCCTTAAAGAATTTAAAAAGGTATCATTTTATGTTGATCATTGATTCAAAAGACTGCGAAAATATCGACAAGGCCCTCAAAAAGTATAAAAAGAAATTTGAGAAGTCTAAAATCCTGTTGCAATTGAGAGAGCGCCAGTCTTACACAAAGAAATCTGTTAAGCGTCGTGGAGAGGTGTTGAAAGCAGTTTACAAGCAGAAGATCGTAACCGGCGAGATCGAAGCATAAGATCAACCTGTCAAAATATAGCTATAGCTGTAGTGTGAAAACGCTACGGCTATTTTTTGTGTCCCTATATCATTGGTTTAGAGGGAAACAATAGTAATTTTAAAGGAGAATTAAGGTCGACCAACCAAGTTGAAATATAAATTACTATGGCATATTCTCCTATCGCCCAGGTGCAGATGTTTATTGACTACTTACGATTCGAGAAACGATACTCGGAACATACCGTTCGGGCATATCAGGACGATCTCGCTCAGTTAATTGAATTTACCGCTGCGCAATTTGAAGAAACGGATCCCCGGAGGCTGAGCCCTGCTTTTGTACGCAGCTGGCTTGCAAGTCTGAAGGAGCAGAAGCTTAGTGCCAGGTCGATCAATCGAAAAATCTCTTCAGCACGGGCGTTTTTTAAGTACCTGATGCGGACTGGAATTTTGACCCATTCACCCATGACCAATGTAACTGCTCCAAAGATTGCCAGAAGATTGCCGGGTTTCGTGGAAGAGAAAGATATGGGAACTTTACTTACACATGTGGAGTTCCCTGATACCTGGAAAGGAAAGACCGACCGCTTGTTGCTGGATATATTTTACAATACCGGCATGAGGTTATCAGAGCTTATGAACCTTAAAGAAAGCCAGGTCAATCTGAACGCTAAATCAATAAAGGTCCTGGGCAAAGGAAACAAGGAAAGAGTGATACCGGTAAGCAGAGATTTAACAGAAAGGATTTCCCAATATATTGAAGTAAAAAAAACATTGATACCTGGTAATGGGGGGCCAATACTGTTGGTGAACGACAAGGGTAAAAAGCTATATCCCAAGTATCTTTATCTCACAGTAAAACATTATCTCTCCCTTATAACGACCAGTGACCGGAAAAGCCCGCACATCCTGCGTCATAGCTTTGCAACACATCTTTCGAACAATGGCGCGGACATCAATGCTGTGAAGGAATTACTTGGGCATGCGAGTCTTTCATCTACCCAGATTTATACTCATAATTCAATACAAAAATTAAAGGATATTCATAAGAAAGCGCATCCGAAAGCCTGAAAAAAACAGGGTTATTTTCCCGACTTTTAATTTGGTGGTACCCCCCCGGTTAGTTAACTTCATACAATGTTATCCGCAGGGGTAAAAAGTGACTTGAGATATTCTTTTTTGAAATATTATAAGCTCTTTAATATATTGTTCACTGTTAAAAATGCGATAGTTATGAACGTTAACATTCAGACTGTGCGGTTTAATGCCGATAGTAAATTAGTAGACTATGTAAGCGATAAACTGCAAAAGATTTCTACCTTTCACGACCGTATTATCAAAGTCGATGTATTCCTCAAACTAGACAATGTAGTCCACAACATCAAGGACAAGATCGCTGAAATCAGGGTTTCCGTACCAAGACAGCAATTTTTTGTTAAGGCATCTTCTAAATCGTTCGAAGAATCATTTGATGCAGCACTCAATTCAATTGTAATGCAGATCAAAAGAAAAAAAGATAAGAAAGTAGCTTAATCATACACAAAAAGATCAAATAATAAATTTTTCAAAACCTCCTTCGGGAGGTTTTTTCATTTGAGGACCTTCCAATACTCATTGGATCTATATAAATACTCACCTGGATCTTTATACAGGTAAGAATGATGAAAAAAATTCTCTTTTTAAATTTTTCGATTTAACAAATTCGATTACCTTTGCCTTCCCAAAAATTAGGGGGGTGAGTTTGGTAGTTGTGATTGCTCTTTGTGGTATTGGTTTTCAGAGAATTGAAACATGAGTTGCTGAATCAGGTCATAAAAAGACCGGATCAGTAAATAATAAAAATGCCAGTGTAGCTCAGTTGGCCAGAGCAGCTGATTTGTAATCAGCTGGTCGGGGGTTCGAATCCCTCCACTGGCTCTAATTCATGTTTCATTCGGGCAGGTTCCAGAGTGGCCAAATGGGGCGGACTGTAAATCCGCTGTCTTCGACTTCAGAGGTTCGACTCCTCTCCTGCCCACATAATGCCGTTGCTTGCTCCAGGTTTGCCTGTTAGTTTTAGAGTACCCGGTAGTTTGGATAATATTGTAGGCTGGGTTACAATTGGTAGAAACAGGGGCGGGATGATTTTTCCTGTTCTCACCTGCTAATTCACTAATTTGCGCCTTGATTTTGCAATTTTAAAGATCGGATTAGTTCTTTGAGTATTTTTTAAGCGGGAGTAGCTCATTTGGTAGAGCGATAGCCTTCCAAGCTATAGGTGGCGAGTTCGAGCCTCGTCTCCCGCTCCAGTAAAACAGTCAAAGTCAAATAGGTCAAAAAGTTAGCTGTTGTATTTGACTTTCTTTAGGTACCACTGACTCAATGACTGAATTGCCTTTGTAGCTCAGTGGTAGAGCACTTCCTTGGTAAGGAAGAGGTCGTGAGTTCGATTCTCATCAACGGCTCCGCATAGATTAATTTCTTTTCTCGGTTCTTAATTGAATTCCAATTATTAATTGATTTCAGAGCGAAGGTTATTAGTATTTAAAGTTTATCAGTATTAAGAATTAAATTGTGCCCTTGCACATACAAAAAAACACACAACTAAAAACAGATAACGATGTCAAAAGAGACTTTCAAGAGGGATAAACCCCACGTCAACGTTGGTACCATCGGTCACATTGACCACGGTAAAACTACTTTAACAGCTGCAATCACAACGATCCTTGCAACAAAGGGTTTTGCGACAGCGAAAAAGTATGATGAAATTGATGCTGCACCGGAGGAAAAGGAGAGAGGTATAACCATCAATACAGCTCACGTGGAATACATGACTGTTAATCGTCACTATGCGCACGTTGACTGTCCAGGTCACGCTGACTATGTGAAGAACATGATTACAGGTGCTGCACAGATGGACGGAGCTATATTAGTTGTGGCTGCTACAGACGGTCCAATGCCTCAAACAAAAGAGCACATTCTGCTTGCACGCCAGGTTGGTGTACCACGCATGGTTGTGTTTATGAATAAAGTGGATCTGGTTGATGATCCGGAATTATTGGAGCTCGTTGAAATGGAAATTCGCGAATTGCTGAGTTTCTATGGTTTCGATGGCGACAATACACCTATCATCCAGGGCTCAGCTACCGGCGCTTTGGCTGGTGATCCAAAGTGGGTTAAAGCAGTTGAAGATCTGATGGAAGCTGTTGATACATACATTCCGTTACCTCCGCGTCCGGTTGATCAGCCGTTCCTGATGTCAGTTGAAGATGTGTTCTCAATTACTGGTCGTGGTACTGTTGCAACTGGTCGTATCGAAAGAGGTCGTATCAAAGTTGGAGAAGGTATCGAAATCGTTGGTCTGATGGATGCTCCACTGGTATCAACTGTAACAGGAGTTGAAATGTTCCGCAAGTTACTGGATGCCGGAGAAGCTGGTGATAATGCTGGTTTGTTGTTACGTGGTATTGAAAAGACCCAGATCCGCCGTGGTATGGTGCTTGTAAAACCAGGTTCAATCACTCCGCACACTGAATTCAAAGGAGAAGTTTATGTTCTGAGCAAGGAAGAAGGTGGACGTCACACTCCATTCTTTAACAAATATCGCCCTCAGTTCTATTTCCGTACAACAGATGTTACCGGTGAAGTTGAATTACCTGCAGGAACTGAAATGGTTATGCCTGGTGATAATACTGCACTCAGCGTTAAGTTGATCCAACCAATTGCAATGGAAAAAGGTTTGAAATTTGCGATCAGGGAAGGTGGCCGTACAGTAGGTGCAGGTCAGGTTACAGAAATTATCAAGTAATTCCAATAGCGGACTTTTGGTCTGAAATATCAAGTAAGTAATAAAAAAGTGCCTGCTTACAGGCACTTTTTTAAGCTTAAAAAAATCTTGATTAAAGCTTAACATGCTAGATATTATTTCGGACCTTAGTTGTTATACGGGCATAGTTCAATGGTAGAATAGAGGTCTCCAAAACCTTTGATCTGGGTTCGAATCCTAGTGCCCGTGCCAAGTAAATATAATTTAACACCGTCACGATATAATAAACTTATACCGTTCGGTGTTTTGAATTAGATACCCGGTCCCAAAACGTTGAATATTAAAACAAGCAAATGAATAAAGTTGCGAATTATTTTAAGGAATCTTATAAAGAGTTACTCGAAAAAGTAACCTGGCCTACGTGGACACAATTGCAACAATCCACCGTGATCGTGTTGATAGCCACCCTGGTTATCACCGGCCTGGTTTGGGGAATGGATCTTGTGGCTCAGTCCGGTCTGAAATTAATCTACTCATTTTTTTGATAATGGAAAATCAAACTACTCAGCAACACGATAACGAAACGTCTCAGCAGGAAACCAAATGGTTCGTGCTACGGGTTGTTAGCGGAAAGGAGCGGAAAGTAAAAGAATACCTGGATAAGGAAATTGCGCGCAGTGGTTGGACCGATATTGTTAAGCAGGTATTTCTTCCTGTTGAAAAGGTTTACAAAGTGCAGAATGGTAAGAAGGTGATGCGTGAGCGTAACTATTATCCTGGCTATGTAATGATAGAGGTGACTGATGGTAAGTTATCCGAAGATCTGCGTGAAGCAATAAAAAATACAAACAGTGTCATACATTTTCTTGGCAAAGAAACACCGATAGCTCTTCGCAAAGCTGAAGTGAATAAGATGCTTGGTAAAATGGATGAAATGGCTGAGGCCGGCGGAGCTACAATGAGTGAGCCGTTTATCGTGGGTGAAACTATTAAAATCATCGAAGGGCCATTCAACGACTTCAATGGTATGATAGAGGAAGTGAACGATGAGAAGAAAAAACTGAAAGTTACAGTGAAGATATTTGGACGTTCAACCCCAGTGGAATTGAACTATATGCAGGTTGAAAAACTGGCTTAACAAAGCGATTAGAATTCATTACCATAAAATAAAAAAGCCCCCGAAAGAGGGCTTTTTTTGTTGAATTTAAACAGGTAAAAAAAGTAAAATTTTACAAGTTTGCGTTATCTGAAGGAACGTCAGTTCCTATTTCATTTGCTGGCTCAGCTCCTGGCATTGACATAGCGGAATTGCTATCTGATGGCCTGGAAGCGCGTTTTTTAGCTGCTTTTTTCTTGCCAGCTTTTTTTGGTGCCGCTTTCTTAGCTACTTTTTTGGGCGCCGCTTTCTTAGCTACTTTTTTTTTTGCGGCTTTTTTAGCGGCCTTTTTTTTTGCGCCTTTTTTAGCGGCTTTTTTAGGAGCTGCTTTTTTAGCGGCTTTCTTTTTTGCACCTTTTTTAGCTGCTTTTTTAGGAGCTGCTTTTTTTGCTCCCTTTTTCTTCGGAGCTGCTTTCTTAGCTGCTTTTTTAGGAGCCGCTTTCTTCTTTGCTTTAGCCATTTTGTTTGAATTTAATGAGTGTTAGTAAAAAAATATTTGCAGAATTTAATTTTTTAATTAGAAAAGCTACGCATAAAAATTTGAAAAATGAAAAACAGGGCCAATTAGTTATTCATAACATGTTAATTAACTGCCCAATTACAAATAGCAAACGTTTATTTTGCATAATTACTTAAAAAAATTGATCAGGTCAAGTTTTAGGCATTAAAATACTGGCAATCAGTACTTCATCTGGTAAAGGCCAAAATTTTCTGTAAAGGTCGAAATTTCAACTTTTTTTATTCTGTGCACGACGCTTCCACCGCCAAAGAATCAGACTGACAGCAATACCATTTACAAAAATCATCAATATTAAAAGGTATCCGCTTAATGAACGTAACCAGAAACTGGTTGAAGCATAATGATTATCCTCACTGTAATAGGCGTAGTTGTAAGAGGGTTTCACAAATCTTTTGACTCTGTTCCAGATAGAATGGAGGTTCTGCTCCCGCAGGTATTGAGGATAATAAAATCGAAAGCGCTGGGGTGCAGCAAAATAGCCTTTAAAAAGGACTGGCAGACTGTCAATATCAGTATGTTGAATAGAATCACGAAAGGTAATTGCTTCAACCTTGAATTTTTCAATCCCGGATCTCAGTACCCTGTTTAACTGCACAGTATTCAAGGGCTTGCCGGCGGTTTCGAGGTAGGCCACACCATTCGTGAGATCGGTATATATCCATGTTCCGTATTCCGGCAGAAAAACTTCATTAAACGAATGCACCGGATATGCGAACGATTCATAACCTTCTGTGGTTACGAGGCGGGTGGAAAGACCTGCTGCATTTGTCATAGCTCCCAATAACGAAGAAATATTACCGCACCAGACCTTCACCTTCCCGGTCTTCAACAGACTAATTAGTTCAAGCGGTGCTTTACCATTCAACGAGTCTGCCGGCACTCCCATGTTTGCCCGAACAAAAGGCCAGAGATGAGAAAAAATCTTTTGTAACCGGGTAAGTCCGGGGTCTGCATGCACGATGCCTATACTATCCCGGAGATAGTCAGTAAGTTTCATCACTGGTTCTTCAGACTTCCCTGTATAATTCCCGTTATGAAAGAAGTCGAAAGCCCAAAGCTTATGACTAGTTAGCCTTGCATCAGAAAATATCAGGGAAGAACTGTTAATTTCAAAATTGCTTTTTTCACTGTTGCCCGCTGCCAGGTAAATAGCTGTGGGGGAATATGTTATTGATAATTGTGCCGAGTCGGAAAACCCGTCTTGTTTTATCCAGAACAGACGCGCGCTGTCCTTAGCATTAAAAACCAAAGTTGAACTGTCTGAGAAGTGTGACTGCGGTATATTTGTAGCCAGATTCCGGGTCAAACCACCAAGATGAATAATTAATTTATCTTCATCGCTTTGGGCGTCTTTTATCCGTAGTGCTTCGGCATCCAGGTACAGTTCATTGTATGACAGTTGGAGGGCATAGCTGTCCGGTAGTTTTTTTCGCACATACCAATTAAATGCGACCAACACCAGGGTAAAAAGTAACAATAAGGGAATTATCCGACTGGTTCGCATTTATGCTTTCTCTTTTCCGGAAGCGAGGTGTCTAAAACTATTTGAATACAAGTCAAGAAAGCAAGATATTGATTTTGCGACAAGTTGAGAAAAACGTCGGAATTCCCGGCCTGCGGACCTTGCTTGAGGTGAGTGCGTTTGATTTGAAATTTTCTTGTTTATTAGTTGATAAAATTGTACTTTCGCGTCCCCAAATAAAAAGTTCTTATTTTCAGATGGTTTGGGAGTGATGCTAATTGTATCACGCTATCACCAAAAAAATTGTAAAACATGGCAAAAGAAATTACCGGCTACGTAAAGCTACAGGTAAAGGGCGGCCAGGCTAATCCTGCGCCTCCAGTAGGTCCTGCATTGGGTTCCAAGGGTATTAATATCATGGAATTCTGTAAACAGTACAACGCACGTACTCAGGACAAAATGGGAAAAGTACTTCCGGTACTGATCACCGTTTATTCCGACAAGTCTTTCGAATTCATCATCAAAACTCCTCCAGCTTCCGTTCAGTTGTTAGAAGCGGCCAAATTGCAGAGTGGTTCAAAAGAACCAAACCGCAATAAAGTAGGAAAAGTAAGCTGGTCACAGGTTGAGGCAATTGCCAACGACAAAATGAGTGACCTGAATTGCTTTACACTAGACAGCGCTATGCGCATGGTTGCCGGAACAGCCCGCAGTATGGGTATTACCGTTGATGGTAAAGCACCCTGGGAAAATTAATTGTTCACATTCCTCCCGTACTTACAGGAGGAGATTCTAAAACTTGAATGATCATGGGAATACCTAAAAAAAGAAAAGCAGTCGATTCTAAGGTCGACAAAACCAAATCATATTCCTTAAAGGAAGCTTCTTCACTTGTAAAAGAAGTGAATACCACAAAATTTGACTCTTCAGTAGATCTTCATATCCGTCTCGGGGTTGATCCAAAGAAGGCTGACCAGGCAATCCGTGGCACAGTAAGTCTGCCACATGGTACCGGTAAAACTAAAAAAGTACTTGTTCTTTGTCCTCCGGACAAAGAAGCCGATGCAAGAGCAGCAGGTGCTGACTATGTAGGGTTAGATGAATTTGTACAAAAGATTGAAGGCGGATGGGTTGATGTAGATGTTATCATCGCAACTCCTTCTGTAATGCCTAAGATTGGTAAACTTGGTAAGATATTAGGTCCACGTAACCTGATGCCAAATCCCAAAACCGGAACTGTTACCAATGATGTAGCAGCAGCTGTGAATGAAGTAAAGGGTGGTAAAATTGCTTTCAAGGTTGATAAGGCTGGAATTATCCATGCTTCAATCGGTCGTGTAAGCTTTAGTCCTGAAAAAATCACAGAGAACAGCAACGAGCTGATCAATGCGATTGTAAAGGCAAAACCATCTTCTTCAAAAGGTATTTACCTGAAAAGTATTTTCATGGCAACTACTATGAGTCCGGCAATTGCTGTTGATACAAAATCATTAATGAACTAATTCCGGCTACGGATAAAACTTTTTGTTATGAACAAACAGGAAAAAAATGAAGTGATCGAATTGCTGAAAGGCAAATTCTCACAATACAATAACTTCTATGTTGCCGATACTGAATCACTCAGTGTTGAGCAGGTAGGTAAGCTTCGCCGTGCATGTTTCGACAAGCAGGTTGAAATGAGGGTTGCAAAAAATACTTTGATAAAAAAGGCACTTGAGTCTCTGGACAGTACCAAATACGAAGGTGTTTATGAGTCATTGCATAAAGTAACTGCATTGCTGTTTTCTGAGAATCCAAAGGAACCAGCTTTGATCATAAGTTCTTTCCGCAAAGCAAGCAATGGTAAAAAACCATCACTGAAAGCGGCTTTTATCAATGGCGATATTTATGCAGGCGATGAGAGTCTGAAAGCACTTACACAAATCAAGACCAAGAACGAGCTGATCGGAGAAGTTATCGGGTTGTTGCAATCACCGGCTAAGAGAGTTATCGCGGCTTTATTGCATCATCACGAACAACTGGCTGCAGGTGGCGGAGCAAATGCTACTGCTGAAACAAGTGCAACAGCAGCTGAAGCAAGTGCAGCAGCACCAGCAGCTGAAGCAAGTGCAACAGCAACACCTGAAGCACCCGCAGCTACACCAGCACCTGAAGCACCAGCTTCTGATGCTCCGGCTTCTGATGATGCTCCGGCAGCACCAAAAGCCTAAGCTTGCAGCTTCGTGGATAATGCCGGATTAAGGTAAATCCGGATTTGAAACAGAAGTAAAATAAATTGCAGCATTTATATTAATAATATCCCAGGCCTGAGGGAAACATAAAGGCGAAATTTTTTTAATCATATCCGCCGGAGTCTGAGACCCAGGCACTGAAGGCGGAAAAAATTTTAAATCAAATGGCAGACGTAAAAACATTAGCAGAACAACTGGTTGGCCTTACTGTAAAAGAAGTACAGGAATTGGCTGATTTCCTGAAATCAGAATACGGTATTGAACCAGCAGCAGCAACTGTGGTTGCAGCAGCAGGTGGTGAAAGTGGTGCAGCTCCGAAAGAAGAGCAGACCGCATTCACAGTTATCCTGAAAAGCGGTGGTGCATCTAAATTAGGTGTTGTTAAGATCGTTAAAGATCTGACAGGCTTAGGTCTTAAAGAAGCAAAAGACCTGGTTGACGGCGCTCCAAAACCAATCAAGGAAGGAATCAGCAAAGCTGATGCAGAAGCAATGGTAGCTAAGCTGAAAGAAGCTGGTGCTGACGTTGAAATGCAGTAAGCCTTAGCTTAAATTTTATAAATGGCTGTTTCATTAAACTGAAACAGCTATTTTTTTGCCATCTAATGAATAAATTCCCAACCTATCATCCGCTCAAGCACAATCTCATCAACCCATAACTTCACTCATAACTAATAACTCATCACTAAACTCACCACTTACCACTTACCACTCACCACTTACCCCTCACAACTACCGCCTCAAGCTAAGATGGGAAATAATAGTTAAAATGTCATGCAGCATTTTCCCCGGTACCGTGGTCTTCCTGTTTCAGAGTGGTCATAACGAAGTGTTAAAACATTTTTGCTAAATCGATTTTGATGCGTAATATTGACGCATAATCTCATATAGTTTATTGTATTTAGCATTGCAATCCGGCAAACTGAAAACAATCCCCATAAATATATCCCATAGATATATTTTTTTAGACTAAAAAGCTAAAACGGTTTAGCATTTTCTGGATTTCAATCAAAATAAAACCCATTTGCATGAAACAACTCAGTTTTCGTTCAAAGCAGATCATGCTTATCAGCATGCTGTTTTTTTTATTCTGTCTTACGGCTTTCTCGCAGGCAAGAACTATCCGCGGCACCGTCAGGGACCAGGACAATGCACCATTGCCTGGCGTTAATGTGTCTTTAAAGGGAACAACAACAGGCACACAAACCAACATCGAAGGAAAATACTCTGTAGAAGCACCCGTCGGGAACGCTACGCTTGTTTTCACTTTCACAGGATTTACGACGCAGGAAGTGAATGTCGGTTCTGATACTGTTGTTAACATCACTATGTCAGCCAGTACTTCTTCTCTTGACGCAGTAGTAGTAGTCGGTTATGGTACATTGAAGAAAAAAGAAATCAACTCAGCAGTGTCATCAATTACCCCTGAGGATTTTCGCCAGAGTGGTGCAAGAAACGCTTTGGATCTTGCCCAGGGGAAAGTAGCAGGTTTAACAATTACCAGGACCAGTGGATCTAACCCCAATTCCGGAGTGAATATACAGATCAGGGGTATAAACTCACTGACAGCAAGCAATTCGCCGTTGGTAGTCATTGATGGTATACCAGGTGGTAACCTGGATTTATTGCAACAGGATGATATTGCTTCAATAGACGTATTGAAAGATGGTTCAGCTGCCGCTATTTACGGAACAAGAGGTAACGGTGGGGTAATCCTCATTACAACTAAAAAAGGTAAAGCCGGAGAAGCAAGATTTGACTATAATGGTTATTTGCGTCATGAAATACCGGTAATGATGCCGGAGTTTTATAATGCTGCTGAAATTCGCCAATTAATTGCGGAAGGAAAACTTCCCGCCAACAGGGACAATCCATTATGGGGTAAAGTATCGAACAATATGTTCGAAGATGAAGTTCATAACGAAAACAACATCAGCCAGTATCATAATCTTGCTATTTCAGGCGGTTCAAAAAATATGACCTATCGCGCGAGCCTGTATTACCAGGCTTTGCAGGGAATTGCAAATCAGAATAGCAGAACAAATTATGGTGCCAGGGTCAACCTGAATCACAAAGGGTTTAATGATAAGTTGACGACTCTTATAAATCTCGCGACTAATTACAACAAGGCAAACCTGGTTGGCATTGGATGGGAAACAATTCTATCACGTCTCCCGACCCAACCGATTTACAATCCTGACGGATCATTTTATGAAGACCCGGGAACAACAGGCTCAAATAACCAGGCAAGTATTTATGAGCAGGAGATGTCTAAAAGAGATCAGCAAACAACATCTTTGGATGTGAAATTCACCCTGGAAATCCTTAAGAACCTTAGGCTTTCGGCTTTCGGCGCTTTGCAGAGAGATATGTATGTTGACAATCAATACAAGGATATAGGATCAAGAAACTCGGTTGTAGGTAGCACCAACAATGTTCAACCAAACGGAACAGGCTATGCATACAAAGGCCAGGTAAATAATAATAATTATGCCTTTGAGCCAACCATAGATTATAATAAAGAATTTGGCCAGAACACAATTGCCGCGGTTGCAGGGTACAGCTACCGGTATGAAGTAAATGAAAGTTCATCTTTTGCAAATTCCGGATTTGTGAATGATCTGTTCGAAAACAATAACATGGGTGCAGGAAACTGGCAGAGAGCACAGGGTGGCAATATGGCAAGTAATAAAAATGATAATACCCTGATCGCATTTTTTGGCCGGGTGAACTACTCATTCAAAGACAGGTATTATTTACAGGGTATCCTTCGCCGTGAGGGTTCATCAAGATTTGGAGAGAATAATAAATGGGCAAATTTCCCGGCTGTTTCAGCAGGATGGGAACTGTCTAAAGAAAACTTCTTGCAATCTCTCTCACATACGATCAATTATCTGAAACTTAGAATTGGATATGGTGAAACCGGCAATACAGGATTTGCTAACTACGCTTCTTATGTAACCTTAGGAACAGGTGGTTTCTATCTCTACCCGGATGGTGTCTGGCGCCAGACTTACGGGCCTAACCGTAACCCTAATCCTGATCTGAGATGGGAAACAAAAAAAGAATTGAACATTGGTATGGATTTCGGTATTGCTAATAATAGAATCACCGGTGCAGTTGAAGTGTTTCAAAGAAGAACAGTTGACCTGCTTGAAACCTTCGATACTCAATTGCCTGCCTATGTACAAACAAATATCTATACAAACGTAGGAACGATCGAAAACCGTGGTATTGAATTGACCTTGAGCGGTCAGGTGATCAAAAGTAAAGAGCTCCGCTGGACTATGGATTTTACAGGAAGTACACAGACCAATAAACTCATTACTTTCTCGAATGAACAATACAAGGGTACAGCAAAGTCCTATGGTGATATAGGTGGTGCGGGCGCTTTAGGTTCCGCAATCAGAACTGTTGAAGGTGGCCAGTTGGGAGCATTCTGGGGTAAACGTTTTGCAGGATTTGCCAATGATGGCTCCTGGTTATTTTTCACCCGTGATAATAAAGCAGTTCCATTTAGCCAGATCAATACCTCAACAGATCCGAATACAACTGACCTGGCTGTATTGGGATATGGAATTCCAAAATACTATGCATCATGGACAAACTCAGTAAGTTATAAAGGCTTTGACCTTCGCGTGTTCTTCCGTGGTAAGTTTGGGCATAAAGTGCTCAATCGAATGGACATGACCTATGCTAACAAACAAACCAGCACAAACCTGTTGAAAAGCACATTCGGAAAACATAACCAGCTTAATACCTCAACTGTTGCAAACACTTACCAGTATTCAGATTATTACCTCGAATCAGGCAGTTATGTAAAGCTGGATGAAATTACCCTGGCTTACAATTTCAAACTGAAATCACAGTGGGTGAGAAGTTTCAGGTTATACGCATCAACGCAGAACCTGGCGACATTTACAAAATACACTGGTAATGATCCTGATTTTATAAATGATACCGGTTTGGATGCTGGTTTGGATGGCCGCGGACCTTATCCCAGCACCACCTCGTTCCTGATCGGTCTTAATCTTGGCTTCTAAAAAAAAAAATCTTTTAGAAACCCATTATCTGAATAAGCTTAAAAATAATTAAATGAGAAAGTTTAAAAGCATTCTGAAATATTCATTGTTGCTGCTTCCCCTGGCAACACTTGATAGCTGTACAAAACTGGATGAAAATGTTTACAGTGAATTTGTTGCTGAGAATTATTACAACAATAAAAACGAAGTGCTGACCGCTGTTCTTCGGCCATATACCCATGCAAATGCATGGATCACGCCGGGGCAAAACGGTTGGTGGCGTTTAGGCGAACTGTCTGCTGACCAACTCGCCTGGCCGGTAAAGGGCAGACACGGGCAGGACGGAGGTACCTGGATCAGGGACCATTATCACCAATGGACAAATGATGGTGAGGAAATCTGGGGACCATGGAGGCTTATGTGGTGGGGTCTTGGTCTATGTTCAAGTCCAATCGAAAATCTCGAGGCCCGCAATATTGCTGACATGGGAATTACCGAAGGCGAAAAAGCGGCGTATATAGCAGAAATGAAAATGCTACGTGCATTTCATTATATCAGGCTGATGGACCTTTATGGTAACATCCCGATTGCATATAAAATTGGCGAGCCCAATCCACATACAAAAACCCGCGCTGAAGTTTTCGATTATGTTGAGAAGGAGATTAAGGATAATATCAACGCGCTTCCAAATCTTTCGGCTGCTATGATTGGCAGGGCAACTAAAGCCGCAGCCTATGGCATGCTGGTTGAAATGTATCTGAATGCCGAGAAGTGGACAGGCACTGCCCGTTGGGATGACTGTATTGCTGCCTGTGATGCCTTGATCAATAATACCGCCGGTGGTCAGAATGGTTCCATGGCACTGGATCCGAACATTACCGATACTTATAAACCTACAAATCACTTGTCTAAGGAGATTATCTTTTCCATTGCATATGATTTTGTAAATGGTTCTGGTTGGAAACCGCAGTGGACAGGGGATTTTTATCATTTCAACCAACGTTTCATCTATGATGGAACACATAATGGAAATGATGGTGTGGTTATGATTCCAGGTGTATTCAGCAAGTTTAAGAGCAATGATCTGAGAAGAAGTGAATGGATATTAAGAGGACCCCAATGGTATCTTACTGATCCAACCAAACCTGTATTAGGTTCTGAAGAATATTCAGGTAAACAACTGGTATTCGTTGACAGCATTCAGCGTGTCAGTGAAAACAAAACGCAGTCTGATATGACCCAGGGTGAAGAAAACAGTGGATTGAGATTTAATAAATACAAACCAGGTCGCCAGGCTGACGCATCTTATATGAGCACTGACTGGGCTATTTACAGGCTCACCTGGATTTATTTTGCAAAAGCTGAATCATTGATGCGTAAGAATGGGAACACTGCTACCCCGGCTGCCGTGACGCTGGTCAACGATTCAAAAAAACGTTCTTTTTCAGCTACTGATTGGGTAACCGAAGCTTATACAACAGGTACACTCACCATGGACGAATTACTTGCTGAAAGAGGCAGGGAATTCCTATGGGAAGGTTTCCGTCGCCAGGATCTTATTCGTTTCGGCAAGTTTACTTCAACTGCATGGTGGGATCATGTGCCAAGCAACGATAAAAACAAGGAGGTGTTTCCAATTCCTAACAGGCAGCGGGTCCTCAATCCAAATCTTCAACAGAATCCAGGTTATTGATAATATGTTTTAATAATTCACAAAGGTCATATCATCGCGATATGACCTTTGCAGTTTCATACTATTTGCAAAAACATGCGCGATAGCAATACAAAAATCAACTTGTTCCAGGTGTAATGATTCTGGTATATTTGGATTCAGCAATTATATCGCAAGCCAATACTACCCGTATGCAAACTTCAAAAAAAATTGAATGAAAAAGGTATCTCTTAAGGATATTGCCACACTTTCCGGAGCTTCACCATCAACAGTGTCTTTTGTCCTGAACGGGAAGGAAAAAGAAATGAGAATCAGCGAACGGCTCGCCAAAAAAATTAAAGCCGTTGCTACCAGGGAAGGTTATACACCGAACCAGGTTGCTGTGAGTCTCAGAACCGGTCAATCGAAAATACTTGGATTAATCGTTGAAAGTATCGGTGGAAATTTCTTTGGTGCACTTGCCCGGATCATAGAACAGGAAGCTGATAAATACGGATACCGGATTGTTTATTGCAGTACTGAAAATAACCTGGCAAAGGGGCAGGAGATGATTCGTATGTTATCTCACAGCCAGGTAGACGGATATCTCATCACACCTGTAGAAGGCCTGGAAAAAGATATCGGGGAGTTGCTCAGGCAGAAAAAACCAGTGGTATTAATCGATGGATATTTCCCTGATGTACCCGCTCCATATGTGCTTGTCAACAACATTTCGGGCATTACCCAGGGAATGAATCACCTGATCAAAAAAGGCTACAAAAAAATCGGGTTTGTCACTGTAGAAATGGATCTCGTACAAATCAGGCAAAGAGAACAGGCTTACAAGGCCGCTTTGAAAAAGCACAAGATCGCCGCACAAAAATCCCTGATTTTCCGATTACCTTATAACTATGATAAGGAGGTAGGGGTTGAAGGCCTTTGTAATTTCATAAGCAAACATCCTGAACTTGATGCGATATTTTTCGCAACAAACTATCTTGGTATTACAGGAATACAAAGTCTCAGGCAACTTGATTTACGTATCCCACAGGACATTGCTGTGATTTGCTTCGATGACCATGATATTTTTAGTCTGTACCCGCCGGGCATCGCCTCAATTAAACAACCGGTTGAAGAAATAGGCAAAACAGCCATTCATCTCCTGCTTAAACAGCTTGGTAAAGACAAAGTGAATTCCAATAAAGGCGGAATTGAAATTCAAGGCACACTAATAGAACGGGGAAGCACTTAATATAATTTTTCTATGGTATTTTTCTTTTTTGCAAAAACGATTTAGTATTGTATTTTCCGGTTTTAAATGCTTGATTTTATGAAGAGATATATCCTCTTTCCCTTTTTCTGCTTATTAGCCTGTATCTGTAATGGCCAGCTTGTTTCAAAGGTTTCAGATCCCGTTGAATGGATCAATCCATTAATGGGAACCGACTCCAAGCCAAGCCTGTCGAATGGCAACACCTATCCCGCCATTGCAGTTCCCTGGGGCATGAATTTCTGGTTGCCACAAACAGGGATGATGGGTAATGGCTGGGCCTACACTTATAGTTCAGACAGGATCCGCGGTTTCAAACAAACGCATCAGCCTTCACCATGGATGAACGACTATGGCCAGTTTTCAATAATGCCGGTTACCGGAAAACTGAGGTTCAACCAAAATGACCGTGCAAGCTGGTTTTCTCATAAGGCAGAAGTTGTTAAGCCCTATTATTATAGTGTTTACCTGGCAGACGCAGATGTTATCACAGAAATTACACCTACTGAAAGAGCCGCTCAGTTCCGTTTCACTTATCCTGAAACCGACAGCGCCTACCTGGTGGTAGATGCATTTGACAGGGGATCTTATGTTAAGATAATACCTTCAGAGAAAAAAATAATCGGATACACAACCCGGAACAGTGGCGGAGTTCCTGAAAACTTTAAAAATTATTTCGTGATACAGCTTGACAAAGCTTTCACTTTATCTATGGGATGGCACGACAGTACGCTGGTAAAAGATTCAATAGAAATCACTTCCAAACATGCGGGGGCTATCATCGGATTCAAAACCAAACGCGGTGAAAAGATCAATGTAAAAGTGGCCTCTTCATTCATCAGCCACGAGCAGGCACAGCTGAACCTTGATAAAGAAGTTGGTAAAGATGAGTTTGATATCACAAAACAAAAAGCAAAATCAGCATGGAATAAACAGTTAAACAAACTCAGTGTTGAAGGTGGTACCATTGAACAAACAAAAACATTTTATTCCTGTCTTTACAGGACCTTACAGTTCCCTCAAAAACACTATGAATACAATGCTGCCGGTGAGATAGTGCACTATAGCCCCTATAATGGAAAAACGTTACCGGGCTATATGTTTGCAGGCACCGGTTTTTGGGATACTTTCCGCGCCTTGTATCCATTCCTGAATTTTGTTTATCCTTCCATCAATAAAGAAATGCAGGAAGGACTCGCAAATGATTTCAGAGAAGGAGGTTTTCTTCCTGAATGGTCAAGTCCGGGTTTCAGAAGTGTAATGGTTGGTAATAATTCGGCTTCGGTTGTTGCTGACGCTTATCTCAAAGGAATAAGGGGACAGGACATAAACCTGCTTTGGGAAGCGCTGGTGAAAGGTGCAAATAATGAAGGGCCTTTAACAGCAGTCGGACGGGAAGGTGTTAAATACTATAATGAACTGGGTTATGTTCCTTATGATGTAAAGATCAATGAAAATGCGGCGCGCACACTTGAATATGCGTATGATGATTTTACAATCTGGCAACTGGCGAAAGCATTGAAACGGCCACAGGCTGAAATCGATCTTTATGAAAAACGCAGTCAGAATTATCGCAACCTGTTTGATCCTGAAACAAAGCTGATGCGAGGCAAAAACCAGGATGGAAAGTTCCAGTCTCCTTTTAATCCTTTCAAATGGGGTGATGCGTTTACTGAAGGCAACAGCTGGCATTATAGCTGGAGCGTGTTTCATGATATCGAGGGTTTGAAGAAATTAATGGGTGGCAATGAAATGTTTATCAAAATGCTTGATTCTGTATTCAACATGCCACCGGTTTTCGACGAAAGCTACTACCGGGGAGTAATACACGAAATCCGTGAAATGCAGATCATGAACATGGGACAGTATGCACATGGCAACCAGCCTATACAGCACATGATCTATTTGTACAACTATGCCGGCCAGCCCTGGAAAACCCAGTACTGGATACGTGAAGTGATGGAAAAATTATACAAGCCAACACCGGATGGTTATTGCGGCGATGAAGATAATGGGCAAACTTCTGCCTGGTACGTATTCTCTGCCATGGGATTTTATCCTGTTTGCCCAGGTACCACTCAATATGTAATTGGAACACCATTATTCAGAAAGATCACGGTTGCCCTTGACAACGGAAAGAAGATTGAAATCGAAGCGCCAAAAAGTTCAGCCGAAAACAAATATGTATCACAGGTGAAATGGAATGGCAATATCGTCGATAAAAACTGGCTTGACCATTTCGATCTGCAGAAAGGAGGAAAACTGCAATTTGAAATGCAGCCACAGCCAGGTAAACAAAGAGGTACATCAGCCAAAGCTTATCCATATTCTTATAGTAAACCTTAGTTCCTTTTTTGCTTCGAAATATTTAATCAAACCTGTTTTATTTTCAGGTTAGTCAGCCAGGATTCTGCCAGTAAATGAAAAAGATTTCCCTGAAAGATATAGCAGCAGTAGTAGGAGTATCGCCTTCGACTGTTTCAATTGTGCTAAATGGCAAGGGAAAAGAAATGCGTATCAGCGAGAAACTGGAAAAACGCATAAAAGAGTATGCTGAGAAGTCCGGGTATCAACCTAATAAAATTGCCGTAAGCCTCAGAACCGGCAGTTCTAAAATCCTGGGGCTGATAGTTGAGGATATCTCAAATAATTTTTTTGCCACCCTTGCAAAAATTATCGAGGTTGAAGCCGAAAAGTTTGGTTACAATGTTGTTTTCTGCAGCACGGAAAATGACACAAAAAAAGGTAAACAACTAATAAAGGTTTTGAGCCAGCAGCAGGTTGATGGCTTTCTGATTACTCCAACAGAAGGGATGTGTGACGATATCAGGTCACTGCATGAACAAAGGCATCCGGTGGTTTTGATGGATCGGCATTTTCCGGAATTGAATATACCATGTGTGCTGGCCGATAATTATCATGGTGTAAGGGATGGGATGGACCATTTGATTGATAACGGTTATAAAAACATCGGTTTTGTAACAGTCGATATGGACCTTGTCCAAATGAAACGAAGGGAAGCTGCATTTTTTGATTCAGTCAATGGGTCGGGATCCGGCAGAACCAACGATCAGATCCTGAGGTTACCGGTGAATACTTCACAGGCGGATTCAGTTGAGCTGATAACATTGTTCCTAAAACAAAATCCGGTACTGGATGCAGTATTTTTTGCTACTAACTACCTGGGCATTGCTGGCCTTGAAAGTATCCGGAACTTAAAACTCGTTATACCAGGAGATCTTGGTATTGTTTGTTTTGATGATCATGATATATTTCGATTGTATACACCGGGCATCACGACAATTAAACAACCGACCGATGAGATTGGCATGAACGCGGTAAGGTTATTAATTGATAGTATAACAAAGACTGATGGTTCGCATACCGATAAGGTGCTGGAATACCAGGCAACGCTGATGGTCCGGGGATCGAGCAGCAAGATCGAAAGCCTTCTTTGTTAATTTATTTTTTGAAAAAATCTGGTGACCCTTGCAGCAAAATTAACGGTACCGGGGTCTTAACTGCAAATAATCAGATGAAACGTTAAAAAATTATTGCAGTTTCATTTTAGTCACATAATTTAGCATTTCATTAATTCACTGGTCTTTAGCCGATTGCCAAAACTCATGTATACAACCCTGTAACATGAAGTTATTTTTAACTAAAACGTTTGCCTGACAACCAAAAACTAATGCGTATGAAAACCTGCCACAATAATCTGAAGCACTAAGCAAGTTCACCTTTTCTTTTTTTACATAATACGTTGCCACATGACAACGTCTGTCTAAAAACAAAGACGCCTTTGAAATTTTATTTAAAGACGTTTGCTAAATCGTTATAGTATTCCGATCTATCCAACCAAATCAACTTTCATTATGAAACAACGACGACTTGTCTGCTTGCAAAGATGCTCAATGGGCATCCTCTTGCTGTTATTATCACTAACCGGTTTTGCACAGTCCAAGACTGTCACCGGTAAAGTAACTTCCTCCGCGGACGCCCAGCCTCTGGCAGGTGTTACGGTACAGGTAAAAGGATCTCAAACTGCCACTACTACAGATCCACAGGGACAGTACACTATCAATGTAGCCGGCAATGAATCCGTCCTGGTCTTCAGTTTTACTGGCATGACAAACCAGGAAGTAACTGTCGGCAGCCGCACAACAATCGACATTCAATTAAAAACAGATGATGCTTCTCTTGGAGAGGTAGTCGTTGTCGGTTATGGTACTACCAGGAAATCTGACCTTACCGGGGCAGTCGCAAGTGTAAAAGCGAAAGAATTAACTGACAGGCCTGCGGCCTCACTAAACCAGGCGCTCGCAGGCAGAATGCCTGGTGTGCAGGTTAACACCAATTCGGGTCGCCCGGGGGGTCAGACAAATGTTCGTATCCGCGGATTTAGTTCTATCCTCGCGACAAGCAATCCATTATACATCGTGGACGGAGTTGCGCTGCCAATCGGATCTCAGTCAAGTAACAGCAATTCTATAGACTTTATTAACCCGAGCGATATAGCATCTGTGGAAGTGCTAAAAGATGCTTCGGCGACAGCGATCTATGGTTCGAGAGGTGCCAACGGTGTAATACTTGTAACAACAAAAAGAGGTAGTCGTAATGGTGGAAAAGTCACCTACGATGTTGAACTCGGAGTTCCGACTATCGGACCTAACCGTGTAGAAATGCTCAACGCGCAGCAATACATTGATATCGAAAATCTTGCTTACGATAACATCAAAGTATACGATCCGGCAGGATGGGCCTCAGGAGCATATAGCAGTGTGGTTGATCCAAGGGTTAAAAGACAAAGCCTTCCAAACCTGTTCGACGCAAATGGTGCACCAATATATAATACAGACTGGTTAGAAGAATCAACTCAATCCAAACTTTCACAGAATCATCAGTTAGGTGTCACTGGTGGTAGTGCAGACAATAGTTTCGGCGCTTACCTGGGTTATCGTGATGACAATGGGTTATTACTCAACAGCTATCTTAAAAGGTATTCCGCAAGATTTGTATTTGATACAAAGATTAAAGAATGGCTTCGGATTGGCGGAAACCTTGGTTATCATAACCAGGAGGAAAATATCGTGGACCAGGGAACAGGCGGACTTAACTCAGTTCGTATGATCACTGAAGCTTTCCCATTTCTTCCAGTAAAATTTGCCGATGGAACCTGGGGTGAAAACTATATGTATCCCGGTGCTGAAGGTGGATCAAATCCTGTACACATACTTGAAGAGAGAAAACTACTTTATAATACGCAGACAACGCTGGGCGATATTTATGTTAATCTCGATCTGGCGCCTGGACTAAGTTTCCGGAGTCAGTTAGGCGTCAACGTTGTTACCAGGGGACAGCGTGAATACAATGGGCGGTCTCTCGATCAGCTTTCAAGAAACCAAAATGGTACTGCCATACAGAATAATAGCCGTGAAAACTTCTGGTCATCTGAAAACTATTTTACTTACAACAAAAAAATCGGGACTGATCATAACCTGACAGCACTGCTCGGTTTATCATGGCAGGAAAATACGTTTACATCCTTCCAGGCAAGTTCCCAGAACTTTTCAACTGATTTTTTCCAATACAACAATCTCGGCCAGGGCAGCCAACAAAATGCCTCTTCTTCTAACAGATCACGTTTTTCGCTGAACTCCTATTTCAGCCGCATCAATTATGTTTATAAGGACAAATACCTGTTGACTTTTACAGGCCGGGCAGATGCATCGTCAAAATTTGGTGAAGACCACAAATGGGGATTTTTTCCATCTGCAGCTATCGGCTGGAGAGTATCCGAAGAAGACTTCCTGAAAAACAGCACCGTAATTTCAAACCTGAAAATTCGTGCAAGTATTGGATCAACAGGTAACTCTGAAATCCCTACTTACCGGTCAATTGGTACACTTGGTTCTTATACTGGCATACTCGGCGATGTTCGTGTTGCCGGGGTTGGCACAGGTCGCCTCGAAAACCCTGATCTGAAATGGGAAAAGACAACCCAGACAGATGTCGGGCTTGAAGTTGGTTTCCTGGAAAACCGCATCAATCTTGAATTAGATGTGTATTACCGAAAAACAACTGATATGTTGCTCGATGCCCCTGTACCTACTTCCAGTGGTTACGGCACGATCACACGTAACGTGGGCAGCCTGGAAAATAAGGGTCTTGAAATCGGTATCAATACCGTTAACATCCGGGGTAAAGACTTCGGCTGGACAACCGGTTTCAACATTTCATTCAACCGCAATAAAGTGTTATCGCTTGCAACACCGGCAGATATTTTCGGTATTGGCGGACCAAACTTTACCAACCAGACGAATATTATCCGTGTAGGTGAGTCAGTAGGTTCATTTTGGGGTCTTACGCGTCTTGGAACCTGGCAGCCTTCCGAAGCTGCAGAAGCAGCTAAATTCAGTCCTGCAAGCTATCGCGGAGGTAAGCCAATTTTGCCTGGTGATATTAAATATCTTGACAGAAATGGCGACTACCAGATAAACGATGCTGACCGATCAATCATAGGTAATGGTAACCCGGATGCATGGGGATCTTTATTCAACACCTTCCGGTATAAGAATTTCGAATTACTTCTTGAGATCCAGTATGTGTTTGGAAATGATATTCTCAACATGTCTACCCATTCAGGAGAAGACCGTGTAAGTATTGCGAATAGCTATGCGACTGTACTTGGAGCTTATGATGCTACAAAAGGAAATACAGTTTCAGATATTGCTGCTATCCGGGACACGAGAGCAGGGTATGTTACAAACGTGGACACCCGCTGGGTTCAGGACGGATCTTTTGTACGTGGTAAAAACCTGGCCCTCAGTTATAATTTCCCGGCATCATTTTATGAGAAGCTGAGATTGAACAGGTTTCGGGCTTACGCTTCCGTACAGAACTTTTTCCTTGTAACCGATTACCGTGGTAATGATCCTGAAGTAACTACTTACGGCAATGCTTTTGCGCAGGGACAAACGTTTTTTGACTATCCAAAACCAACCATGTTCACTTTCGGACTTAATCTCGGATTATAAATCGTAACTGAAAAGACAAATCATGAAAACATTCAATATAAAATCGATTAGCAAGGTGCTGTTGTTGTCAGCAGTACTTAGCAGTTCCTCCTGTTCTAAATTCCTCGAGGAAGAGGATCCTACCAACCTCACAGCAGACACATATTTCACCCTACCGGGACATGCAGATGCAGCTATCGCTGCCGCTTATGCGCAAACCCGTTTCATCGGAAACGGTGCCGGTATCTTTGTGCAGAACTGGTCACTTCCAGAAATGTTAAGCGGGTTGGCAAAAACCGAAACCGGTCAGAATTCAGATCTCAACAATATTATCGGTCTGTCGTATAACGGTGATAATTTGTTGATTACACAATGGTGGAATGGTCTATACAGTATCATTGCACAAACCAATCTCGTCCTCCAAAAGGTTCCCGAGATAAATCCGATGGATGAAACTGCCCGTAAGCGTATACTTGCTCAGGCCCAGTTCCTCCGTGCATGGTCATACTTCTACCTGGTGCGCATGTGGGGCGATGTACCTTTAATTGTTCAGCCTGTAGAAAGCTTCAGTGATGAAAATTTGCTTGCACCTAGAGCGTCTACCGCTTCGGTTTACGATCAGATTGTGGCTGACCTTACAGCAGCCGAGTCAGGTGGATTACCATTGACAGATAACTCCGGACGGGCATCTCTCGGAGCAGTTAAATCGCTCCTTGCAAAAGTTTATCTCACAATGGCAGGGTTTCCTTTAAGTAAAGGCGCAACGCATTATAAGCTTGCTGCAGATAAAGCCAATGAAGTTATTACAAGCAACGCTTTTTCTTTGTTTGCTACTTATAGTGAACTTCACACGCTTTCAACTGAAAACAGGAGTGAGCATATTTTCGAGATCCAGTACCTCGGTGGTGTGGCTGATAATCCAATCCAGGCTGCATTACTTCCAAATTTCAAAGGTATTTCGAGCTACGGTACTGAAGTGGGATCAAACGTGCCGGTGCCAGCTTTTGTAAATTCTTACGAAGCAGGTGACAAACGCACAATCGATCGCCAGGGCTTCTATTATACTTCATATTACACAGAAGGTAACGGTGCCCTGAAACCGCTAGGCAACCCTTACATTTTTAAGCATTTTGACGTGGTTGCTAATGGAACATCCGGCGTGGCAGGAACTAACGTTTCAAGTCTTAATTTGATGAATATCCGGTACGCTGACGTCCTTTTGGTTTATGCGGAAGCTCAGAACGAAGTGGATGCTGCTCCTTCAGCTACGGCCGTGAACGCACTGAAACTGATTCGGGACCGCGCTGGTCTGGCTACGCTTGGAGCAGGCGCTTACACAAAATCTACTTTCCGCGATGCCGTGCTCAGGGAACGTTGGTATGAGATGGCATTCGAAGGTATTACCTGGTTCGATATGCTCAGGTTACGCCGTGCTTTCAATGTAACAACAAAATCATTTGAACCCCTGGTTGGACATAAGTTCCCCGACAATGGAGCAGTTATTCAGGAAAAACACCTATTACTGCCTTTGCCGACAAATGAAATGAAAAACAACCCGAACCTTACGCCAAATAATCCAGGATATTAATAAGCAGAACATTTCTGGTTGATATATTTTAACAGCTCTTAAAAACCACGATTCCGGAAGTCATTGACTTTCCGGAATCGTGGTTTTTTTTTTATTTGTGAAGGATCCCTTAATGCTGAGAAATGACTTCTGATTTTATTGTTTTTACTGGTATATTCATTACCTTTGCCCTCCATTTTTCATTCTAATAATCAGTTGAGGATAGATTTTTAATGACGAAAAATTCATAATCGCCTCGTTATCAATACATCGGGAACCTTAGGGTTGCCATGTAATTTTTTTGCCTATAGGGCACTTTTGAAGTTCGAACAACTAAAAAACCGGTTTTAAAACATATGTCGTCTACAAAACTGCAAAACAGGGTCAACTTCGGTAAAATTAAACACTTAGCGGACGCCCCTGATCTACTAGAAGTCCAAATCCAATCTTTCAAGGAATATTTCCAGTTGGAGACCACTCCAGACAAAAGGAATATAGAAGGATTGTTTAAGGTGTTTAAGGAAAATTTCCCGATTACTGACACCAGGAACATATTTGTCCTCGAGTTTCTTGATTACTTTATCGATCCCCCACGCTATACTATCGAAGAGTGTATGGAGCGCGGATTAACTTATGCGGTGCCTTTAAAAGCAAAGCTCAGGTTAAGCTGTAACGATGAAGAACACGTAGATTTCCAGACAATAGTCCAGGATGTGTTCCTCGGTAACATTCCTTACATGACCCCACGCGGTACCTTTGTAATCAATGGTGCAGAGCGTGTCGTTGTTTCACAATTACACCGTTCACCCGGTGTATTCTTCGGTCAGTCTATTCACCCGAATGGAACAAAGATCTATTCAGCCAGGGTTATTCCTTTCAAGGGAGCCTGGATGGAGTTTGCTACAGACATCAACAATGTTATGTATGCTTACATAGATCGTAAGAAGAAATTCCCTGTAACAACTTTGTTGCGTTCTATCGGCTTCGAAACTGATAAAGACATTCTCGAACTTTTCGGGATGGCTGACGAAGTTCAGGCTGATAAAAAACAACTTACAAAATACCTGGGCAAACGCCTGGCTGCCCGCGTTCTCAGAACATGGGTAGAAGATTTCGTTGATGAAGACACCGGTGAGGTGGTTTCCATCGAAAGAAACGAAATCGTGCTTGAGCGCGATACCATCCTTGATGAAGAAGCCATTGAAATGGTTTCTGAAATGGATGTGAAAAGCGTTTTCATTCAGAAAGAAGATGTTGGTGGTGATTATGCAATCATCTACAACACCCTTAATAAGGATACTTCCAACTCAGAACTGGAAGCGGTTCAGCATATCTATCGCCAGTTGCGCGGTGCGGATGCTCCTGATAATGAAACTGCACGCGGTATCATCGACAAATTGTTCTTCAGCGACAAGCGTTATGACCTGGGTGAAGTTGGACGTTACAAGATCAACCGTAAGCTGAATCTTAACTATCCTATCGAACAAAAGACACTAACAAAAGAAGATATCATCGAGATCATCAAATACCTGGTTCGTCTGACCAATGGTAAGGCTGAAATCGATGACATTGATCACTTAAGCAATCGCCGTGTAAGAACAGTGGGAGAGCAGTTGTATGCTCAATTCGGTGTTGGTCTTGCCCGTATGGCGCGTACTATCCGTGAAAGGATGAACGTTCGTGACAACGAGGTGTTCACACCGGTTGACCTGATCAATGCACGTACACTTTCTTCAGTTATCAATTCATTCTTTGGTACTTCCCAGTTATCACAGTTCCTTGACCAAACCAATCCGTTGAGTGAGATCACGCACAAGCGTCGTATCTCCGCACTCGGACCCGGAGGTCTGTCACGTGAAAGAGCTGGTTTCGAGGTACGTGACGTTCACTACTCACATTATGGCCGTCTTTGTACAATTGAAACACCGGAAGGACCAAACATTGGTTTGATCTCAACGCTTTGCGTTCACGCAAAGATCAATGAGATGGGCTTTATCGAAACGCCTTACCGCAAGGTAGACAACGGTAAAGTTGAAATGAAGAAGCTGACTTTCCTGAGTGCTGAAGAAGAAGATATCGCGAAGATTGCGCAGGCGTCAGCACCGCTTACTGAAAAAGGTGAATTCGCAGAAGATAAGGTTGCCTCCCGTCAAACAGGTGACTTCCCGATACTCGATAAAGCAGAGGTTGAATTTATGGACGTTGCTCCTAACCAGATTGTTGGTTTGAGTGCTTCATTGATTCCGTTCCTCGAGCATGACGATGCTAACCGTGCCCTTATGGGATCGAACATGCAACGTCAGGCTGTTCCTTTGATCCGCCCTCAGCAACCTATTGTTGGTACTGGACTGGAAGCAAAGGCAGCACGTGACTCACGTGTACAGATACTCGCAGAAGGCGATGGTGTTATTGAATACGTAGACGGTAAGGAAATTCATATCCGTTACGATCGTACAGAAGCTGACCGCCTGGTTAGCTTTGAAGATGATCTGCGTGTATATAACATGACCAAGTTTATCAAAACAAACCAGGAAACCTGTATCAACCACAAGCCTGCTGTTAAGAAAGGTCAAAGGATGAAGAAAGGTGACTTCCTGACTGAAGGATATGCCGTTCAGAATGGTGAAGTTGCATTGGGTCGTAACCTGCAGGTGGCATTCATGCCATGGAAAGGTTACAACTTTGAAGATGCGATTGTAATCAATGAGAAAGTGGTACGTGAGGATCTGTTTACTTCAGTTCACATTTCTGAATACGAACTGGAAGTACGCGATACCAAACTTGGTGAAGAAGAACTGACACCGGATATTCCAAACGTTTCTGAAGAAGCTACAAAAGACCTGGATGAAAATGGTATCATCCGTATGGGTGCTGCTATTAAAGAAGGAGATATTCTCATCGGTAAGATCACTCCTAAAGGAGAATCAGATCCAACCCCTGAAGAAAAACTGCTTCGTGCAATCTTTGGTGATAAGGCAGGCGATGCAAAAGATGCTTCGCTGAAAGCTCCGAACGGAGTTGAAGGTGTTGTAATCGGTAAGAAACTTTTCCAACGCGCCAAGAAAGATAAAAACGCAAAGATCCGTGAGAAAGCATCTCTTGAGAAGCTTGAAAAAGTTCACGAGAAAAATACAACTGATCTGAAAGATCTTTTGCTGAGCAAATTGCAGACTTTGTTGAAAGACAAACCTTCATTGGGTGTTGCCAACAACTTCGGTGAAATGCAGATTGGCAAGGGTGCGAAGTTCAACGCTAAAAACCTGGCTACACTGGATTATCAGAACATCAATCCTTTGGGCTGGACCGGCGATTCTTCAATCGATGATCCGATCAACACACTTCTTCACAACTACAATATTAAGTACAACGAAGAACTGGGTAGATATAAAAGAGAAAAGTTCAACATATCAATTGGTGACGAATTACCTGCAGGTGTACTGAAACTCGCGAAAGTTTATATCGCGGTTAAGCGTAAGCTGAAAGTGGGAGATAAGATGGCGGGTCGTCACGGTAACAAGGGTATTGTTGCGAAAATCGTTCGTGCAGAAGACATGCCATTCCTGGAAGATGGAACACCGGTGGATATCGTATTGAATCCATTGGGCGTACCTAGCCGGATGAACCTTGGACAGATCTATGAGACTGTTCTTGGCTGGGCAGGTCTGAAGCTTGGAGTGAAGTTCGCTACACCGATCTTTGATGGTGCTACTGTAGAGGAAATTGCTGATTATATCGATCAGGCAAAACTTCCAACCTTCGGTCACAGCTATCTTTATGATGGTGAAACCGGGGAACGTTTCCACCAGAAAGCAACCGTGGGTGTTATCTATATGATCAAATTACACCACATGGTGGATGATAAGATGCACGCACGTTCAATCGGACCATACAGTCTTATTACTCAGCAGCCGCTGGGTGGTAAAGCACAGTTCGGAGGTCAGCGTTTCGGTGAAATGGAAGTTTGGGCACTCGAAGCTTATGGTGCATCAAATATTCTCCAGGAGTTACTTACACTTAAATCGGATGATATCATCGGCCGTGCGAAAACTTACGAAGCGATCGTTAAGGGCGATAATATTCCAAGACCAGGTATTCCGGAATCCTTCAATGTACTTGTACATGAGTTGAGAGGTCTGGGATTGGATCTGAAGTTCGATTAAACAAAATATTTCTTTCAGAAACCTGGTTGCTGGTATAAAACCTGCAACCAGGTTTTGTAGAAAGATTTCCGGTTCAATTAGATTTTAAAAAAGAAAGCATTTCAATAATATGGCTATCAAAAAGGAAAATCGTCCAAGGTCATCATTCTCAAAGATCACTATCGGGCTTGCTTCTCCGGATTCCATCCTGGAACGCAGCTATGGTGAGGTTCTGAAACCTGAAACCATTAACTATCGTACCTACAAGCCTGAACGTGATGGTTTGTTCTGCGAGCGTATTTTTGGACCGGTTAAGGATTATGAGTGTGCCTGCGGAAAGTATAAGCGTATCCGTTATAAGGGTATTGTTTGCGATCGTTGCGGTGTTGAAGTAACTGAAAAGAAGGTTCGTCGCGAGCGCATGGGTCACATCAAACTGGTTGTGCCTGTTGTACATATCTGGTATTTCAAAAGCTTACCAAATAAAATTGGTTACCTGCTGGGCGTAAGCTCAAAGAAACTGGAAAGCATCGTGTATTATGAAAGATACGTGGTGATCCAGGCTGGTATCCGTGAAGATCGTAACCTGAAAACAAACGATCTGCTTACTGAAGAAGAATATCTCGAGATCCTGGAAGGTTTGCCAAAAGACAACCAGTATCTTCCTGATGAAGATCCTCAGAAGTTCATCGCGAAGATGGGAGCTGAAGCAGTTCATGACCTGTTAGGTCGTATTGAACTTGATCAGTTGTCATTTGATCTTCGTAATACTGCTGCAACTGAAACTTCACAACAACGTAAGGCAGATGCTTTAAAACGTCTGAGTGTTGTTGAGTCTTTCCGCGAAGCAAATACACGCATTACAAACCGTCCTGAGTGGATGGTTATGCAATATATTCCTGTAATTCCACCAGAACTTCGTCCGCTCGTTCCATTGGATGGCGGTCGTTTCGCTTCTTCTGATCTGAATGATCTTTATCGCCGGGTAATCATCCGGAACAACCGTCTGAAAAGACTGTTGGAGATCAAGGCACCAGAGGTGATCCTGCGTAACGAAAAACGTATGTTGCAGGAAGCGGTGGATTCATTGTTTGATAACTCACGTAAATCAAATGCTGTTAAAGCAGAAGGTGGACGTGCATTGAAATCACTCAGTGATGTATTGAAAGGCAAACAAGGTCGTTTCCGTCAGAACCTTCTTGGTAAACGAGTTGACTATTCAGGTCGTTCCGTTATCGTTGTTGGTCCTGAACTGAAACTGCATGAGTGCGGTCTTCCAAAAGATATGGCTGCTGAATTGTTCAAGCCATTTATCATTCGCAAACTGATTGAAAGAGGTATCGTAAAAACGGTGAAATCTGCCCGCAAACTGGTAGATAGAAAAGAAGCCGTTGTTTGGGATATTCTTGAAAATATATTGAGAGGTCACCCGGTGATGCTAAACCGTGCTCCAACACTGCACCGTTTATCTATCCAGGCCTTCCAGCCAAAGTTGATTGAAGGAAAGGCTATCCAGCTTCACCCGCTCGTTTGTTCTGCGTTCAACGCGGATTTCGATGGTGACCAGATGGCGGTTCACGTTCCTTTGAGCAATGCAGCCGTTCTTGAAGCACAGTTATTAATGCTTGCTTCTCATAACATTCTAAACCCACAGAACGGCGCACCAATCACCCTTCCTTCACAGGACATGGTACTTGGTCTTTATTATATCACCAAGGGTAAAAAAACCATTGGTGATGAGATCGTTCGTGGTGAGGGCAAACATTTCTACTCTGCAGAAGAAGTGGTAATAGCTTACAACGAAGGCAAAATTGATCTTCATGCCTGGATCAAAGTGAAAGCTGAAGTTCGGGATGTTATGGGGAATTTTACCCGTAAGCTTATCGAAACAACTGTTGGTCGTGTAATCTTCAACCAGAATGTTCCTAAAGAAGTAGGTTATATCAATGCCCTGCTGACAAAGAAAAATCTGCGTGAAATTATCGGTGACATTATCACGATCACAAACGTACCAAAGGCAGCGAAGTTCCTTGATGATATCAAGTTGCTTGGTTTCCGTATTGCGTTCCAGGGTGGTCTGTCATTCAATATCAATGACCTTATCATTCCTTCTATCAAGGAAGAAGTGCTGGAAAATGCAAAAGGTGAAGTTGATGAAGTATGGGATAACTACAACATGGGTCTGATCACTAACAATGAACGTTACAATCAGATCGTTGATATCTGGTCACGTGTTGATACCCGTATCACTGAAACACTGATCCGTGAATTGGCCCAGGATAAACAAGGGTTCAATTCAGTATATATGATGCTTGACTCAGGTGCCCGTGGTTCCAAACAACAGATCAAACAGTTGTGCGGTATCAGAGGTCTGATGGCTAAGCCAAGAAAATCAGGTTCATCAGGATCTGAGATCATTGAAAACCCGATCCTTTCAAACTTCAAGGGTGGTCTGAACGTATTGGACTACTTTATCTCTACGCACGGTGCGCGTAAAGGTCTTGCGGATACAGCTTTGAAAACGGCCGATGCAGGTTATCTTACCCGTCGTCTGGTTGACGTTGCACAGGATGTGGTTATTACAGAAGAAGATTGTGGCACATTGCGTGGTATCGCCACCTCTGCGCTGAAAGATAATGAAGAAGTTGTTGAACCACTGTTGGATCGTATCGTGGGACGTACTTCACTGCATAACATTTATAACCTTCAGACAGACGAAACAATCGTTGAAGCAGGTTCTGAGATCACTGACTACATTGCAAAACGCATTGAAGAAGCCGGTATCGAAATTGTTGAGATCCGTTCCGTGCTTACCTGCGAAAGCAAACGCGGTGTTTGTGTGAAGTGTTATGGTAAGAACCTGGCAACAGGAAATCTTGCACAGAAAGGTGATGCAGTTGGCATCATCGCTGCACAGTCAATCGGTGAGCCTGGTACACAGCTTACACTTCGTACCTTCCACGTGGGTGGTGTTGCAGGATCAGCTTCGGTTGAATCTTCGCTCTACGCTAAATTCGATGGAACAATCCAGTTCGATGGTCTGAGGTTAGTTGCAACTGAAAACGAAGCTGGTGAAAAAACCCAGTTGGTAATCGGTCGTACTGGTGAACTCCGGGTGATGGATGTAAAAAATGATCGCCTGTTAATTACTGTCAATATTCCATACGGTGCCACTATGTTGGTTAAGGATGGTCAGACAGTGAAGAAGGGTGATACGATCTGTACATGGGATCCGTTCAACAACGTTATCGTTGCGGAAATCGCCGGTAGCATTAAGTTTGACAATGTAATTGAAGGTATCACTTACCGCGAAGAGGCTGATGAGCAGACTGGTCACCGTGAGAAAGTGGTAATTGAAACAAAAGATAAAACAAAGATTCCGACACTTATTGTTGAAGGAAAGGATGTTAAGTTATATAACCTTCCGGTTGGTTCACACATCACTGTTGATGAAGCTGAAACAGTAAAAGCAGGACAGGTATTGGTTAAGATCCCGAGAACACTGCGTATGCAGCGTGATATCACCGGGGGTCTGCCACGTGTAACTGAATTGTTTGAAGCACGTAACCCGGGTAATCCTTCTATCGTTTGCGAAATCGATGGTGTGGTTGCATTCGGAGCCATCAAACGTGGTAACCGCGAAATCGTGGTGGAAGCGAAAGATGGTGTTGTGAAAAAATACCTTGTACCCTTAACGCGCCAGATCCTGGTTCAGGATGGTGACTTTATCAAGGCAGGTGCGCCATTATCTGATGGACAGGTTGCACCGGGCGATATACTTTCTATCAAGGGACCATTTGCAGTACAGGAGTACGTGGTAAATGAGATCCAGGAAGTTTACCGTTTGCAGGGTGTTAAGATCAACGATAAACACATCGAGGTGATCGTACGCCAGATGATGAAGAAGGTTGAGATCATCGATCCGGGTGATACCCGTTTCCTTGAAGAAGATCTTGTTGACCGTCTTGATTTCATTGAAGAAAATGATTGGATCTTCGATAAGAAAGTTGTTTCTGAACCAGGTGAAAGCACAAAAATGCGCGCCGGTCAGATCGCATCTCTCAGGGAGATTCGTGAAGAAAACTCAATGTTGCGTCGTTCAGATAAGAAACTCGTGGAATACCGTGATGCTAATTCAGCAACTTCACATCCTGTGTTGCTGGGTATTACCAAGGCATCACTGGGTACACAAAGCTGGATCTCAGCTGCGTCGTTCCAGGAAACAACCAAGGTATTGTCATCGGCTGCCATCCAGGGTAAAACAGATGATATGCTTGGATTAAAAGAAAACGTTATCACCGGTCATCCTATTCCGGCAGGTACAGGTTTACGCGATTTCGAAAACATGATTGTTGGTAGCAAGGAAGAATATGAATTGCTGCAAACAACACGCGAAGCCATGAACTTTGATGACGAAGAATAAGAATCATCGATAAAATCAGTCTGCGTTTCTGCGCAAATGCTGATAAGAAATAAAATTAAATACAGCCTGGTCTCACCAAAATGAGACCAGGTTTTTTGTGCATCCACGCCCTTCACACTCTATCTTCACTGCGATTTTTAACATATTTATTTGCGATAACATTTTATCTTGCAAGCCTTGGTTTCCTAAAAAAACAATATGAAGAATATTTCTACCCTTCTAAGTGCAATTGCTCTGATACTGGTTGCAGTCTTATTTTACCTGCATTTTAATCACCAGGAGGAAGTGAAAAAGATAAGGGCTGAAAATGATAAGCAAAAAAGAGCAAATGCCGGTGTTACCATTGCCTATTTTGAAATGGATTCTGTTGAAAACAGCCTTGATTATGTGAAGGATGCCATGGAGAAGTTCAAGGTGAAAGAGCAACAGATGAATACGCAATTGAACGGTTTGAAAAACAACTATCAACGTAGAATCGAAGAATGGAACAGGAAGGGACAAACGATGACTCAAACCGAAAGTGAAGCGGCTCAGCGTGAATATAACCAGATGAATGAGAACTATCAGACCCAGAAACAAAAACTGGAAATGGAACTCCAGGATCTGCAGTTTAAGATGGCACAGGAGATGAATAAGACCATCGAAGACTACCTGAAAAAATATAATAAAAACAAAGGATATTCTTATATTATGACGAGCCAGCCCGGGCTTATCTATTACAAAGACACCGCTCATAATATCACCCGCGATCTCATAAGTGGTTTAAATCTCGAGTACAAGAGCAAGAAAAAATAACCACCTGCTCTGGTTTTTTCAGTTTTTAATGGATATACCATTTGAGGTTTGTATATTGAACCTTTAAGAAAAAACCAGTATACAATATGGAGTCACCCGCATTTAAGCCCTCACTAGGATTGTTTGATGCTACGATGATCGTAGCCGGATCAATGATCGGTTCAGGTATTTTTATTGTAAGTGCGGATATAACCCGGAATGTTGGGAGTGCAGGCTGGCTCATTGCGGTCTGGTTGATTACAGGTTTTATGACCATCAGTGCCGCTGTAAGTTATGGTGAACTGAGCAGCATGTACCCCAAAGCGGGCGGTCAGTACGTTTATCTAAAGGAAGCCTATAACCCGATGATGGGCTTTTTATATGGCTGGAGTTTTTTCGCGGTTATTCAAACGGCTACGATTGCAGCTGTCGCGGTGGCTTTCAGCCGATATACAGCTTATCTCTTCCCTTCTGTTGGGGAAAATAATATTCTGCTTTCCATAGGTTCATCAGAAAAGCCTTTCACGGTTTCTGCAGCGCAATTACTCGGCATAGCACTTATAGTGTTCCTCACTTATACAAATACAAAAGGTATTAAAGGCGGCAAACTGATTCAAACCACTTTTACTTCAGCAAAACTCATCTCATTGTTTGGATTGATCATCTTTGGATTTTTGCTTGTAAAAGAAAACTTCTGGGATGAAAACTGGGCGACTGGTTTTAATGCTTTGTCGTTTAAGGGTGATGTTGCTTCCCCGGCCTCGTCCTCCTGGGAGTCCATTAGTGGCACAGTATTAATTGGGGCAATTGCAGCTTCGATGGTTGGTTCGATTTTTAGTTCCGATGCCTGGAACAATGTAACCTTTATAGCTGGTGAGGTCCGTAACCCGCAAAGGAATATCGGCCTTAGCCTTTTCCTTGGAACGTTGATTGTTACTATCATTTATGTTTCTGCCAATCTCATGTATCTGTATGTATTGCCCCTGGACGGTATTGCCTTTGCTCCCAATGATCGGGTGGCAACATCCGCCGCGCAAAAGATTTTTGCTGAAGCAGGTGCGATTATCATTGCCGTCATGATTATGATTTCCACTTTCGGTTGTAATAATGGATTGATCCTGGCAGGTGCAAGGGTCTACTACACGATGGCGAAAGATGGATTGTTTTTCCGAAAAACCAGTGAGCTGAACAAACATGCAGTACCTGAGTATGCTCTTTGGATACAATGTCTGGTGGCATCCTTGCTTTGTTTAAGTGGCAGCTATGGCAACCTGCTGGATATGATCTCATTTGTTGTAGTGCTATTCTATGCACTTACAATCGGCGGCATCTTTATCCTCCGTAAAAAAAGGCCGGATCTTCCAAGGCCTTATAAGGCATTCGGGTACCCGGTTCTGCCAATTATCTATATAATTCTCGCGATCGTATTCTGTGTTTTCCTCATCAAACTTAAGCCTTTATATGCCGGTATTGGTCTCG
Organism: Flavitalea sp.; assembly: GCF_035489435.1. Lineage (NCBI taxonomy): Bacteria > Pseudomonadati > Bacteroidota > Chitinophagia > Chitinophagales > Chitinophagaceae > Flavitalea > Flavitalea sp. The sequence goes on along the minus strand of NZ_DATHKG010000161.1, from coordinate 83,413 downwards.
GTATTGTATTACTGGGTATACCGTTATATTACCTGGCAGCTTCAAAGAATAAAGCTCATACAGCATGATACCAAAGACTTACTGTTAGGGCGCCATTCAGGAATTTTATTAAATTGAGTTAAGAATCGATTTGATAGTATATACCCTTAATTTAAAATTATCCTGGTATGCATAAAATTCATAAGAACCGGGGTCTCAGGAAGATCTGCCCATTACAAAGTTTTGCCGGGTGTGCCTTTGCATTATATTGCAGCTTCAAATAAGCCCGACAAATGTCTTTCATTGATTTTGATAAATTATTCGCAGATTTTTCACGAATTAAGGTAGGAGTGATTGGTGATGTTATGCTGGACACATACCTCTGGGGCCATGTCGAAAGAATCTCTCCCGAGGCTCCGGTTCCTGTAGTTGCCCTCGATAAAAAAGAATTGAGAATGGGAGGTGCGGGCAATGTCGCGCTTAACCTGGTTTCGCTGGGTGCTCAGGTTTCCGTTATCTCTACTACCGGTCTTGATGATGATGGAAGGTCATTGAAACAGTTGTTTGAATCAAACGGGATAAATACGGATTACCTGCTTCAAAGCGATAAAAGGATCACTACCAATAAAGCAAGAATTATTAGCCGGAATCAGCAAATGATGCGCCTTGATTCTGAAATTACAAAGGACCTTGACCAGGCGGATGAAGCCGCCCTGCTGAACAATATCCGTTCCTATATTGAAAACGAAAAGCCTGCAGTAGTCGTCTTTGAAGATTATAACAAAGGAGTGCTTACTGAAGGGCTTATCAGGGATGTTATAGCAATTTGCAAGAAGCATAAAGTTGTAACAACTGTCGATCCCAAGCGCAAAAACTTTTTCAGCTATAAGGATGTTGATATTTTCAAGCCGAATCTGAAGGAAGTAAAAGATGGACTGAACCTGCAGATAGAAGATGTAAACAAGGAAACGCTCAATGATATTCATCAGCAGTTACACGCACAACTGAATCACAATATTTCTTTTATAACGTTATCAGAGAAAGGGGTGTTTTACCAGGATCTTAATTCTTCGAAGATTGTTCCTTCGCATATCAGGAATATAGCTGATGTTTCCGGTGCCGGCGATACAGTGATCGCAGTCGCCTCCCTGATCTATGCTGCCACAGGCAGAGTTGATATGATGGCCGAAGTTGCTAATATAGCTGGCGGCCTGGTTTGTGAAGAAGTGGGAACTGCAGCAATTAACAAAGGTAAACTGCTGCATGAGTGCAAATTACTGTTGCAATAATTTCTGAGATTTAAAGCTAAGTTTTATTTATGGGCCGATATACACTTGTGATACATGGAGGGGCAGGTACGATTCTTAAGCAGGATATGACTCCTGAGCTCGAATCGGCGTATTATAATGGCCTCCGGGAAGCATTAGATGCAGGTTTTGCGGTACTTGAAGAAGGCGGTTCTGCCATCAACGCAATCAAAGCTGCCCTTGTGATTCTTGAAGATAATATCCTTTTCAATGCAGGTCGCGGTTCTGTTTTCACAAAAAAAGGCGTGCAGGAAATGGATGCTGCCATCATGGATGGCAGCACTTTGGCTGCAGGAGCCATAGCCGGGGTGAGGAATGTTCGCAACCCTATTGAACTTGCTACCGAAGTAATGCGTAATAGCAATCATGTTTTTTTAAGCGGCAAAGGAGCCAATGATTTCGCGATCAAACAAGGTGTGAAACTAGAACCGGACGAATACTTTTTTTCGCAGTTCCGCTATGATCAATGGAAAAAGATTCGTGATTCAGATAACTATTCGCTCGATCATACGCACCAGGAACTGGAAGAACTTATGAAAGACAAAAAATTCGGAACTGTTGGTGCTGTTGCCTGTGACCAGGAGGGTAACCTTGCAGCTGCAACCAGTACCGGAGGAATGACCAATAAAAAATATGGAAGAATTGGGGATAGCCCTATAATTGGTGCAGGTACTTATGCAAACAATGCTACCTGCGCAATTTCGGGTACTGGTCACGGTGAGATGTTTATCCGTTCTGTGGCTGCCTATGATGTCAGCGCACTAATGCAATACCGGAATTATTCACTTCAACAGGCAATGGATCATGTTGTAAATGAAAAACTGATGTCGATTGGTGGAGAAGGTGGTTTGATTGGTGTTGACGCAGCCGGTAATCCGGCCATGGTATTTAACAGTGCCGGCATGTACAGGGCTATGCGTAGCAGCGATGGGAGCTCCGATGTCGCTATCTATAATTCATCGCGATAGTAATCCCGGATACAATCTACAAATGAATGCAATTGATGAAATCAGGAATGAACTAACGCATCAGTTATCTGCTGCACAGCAAAAAGAAATCGGGGGATTTCAAGCCAGGACCGTATCAGGCGGCTCTATCAACGCGGTTTATCAGCTGATCATCAATACTAATGAACATTATTGCTGTAAAGTCAATTCAGTAACAAAGTACCCTGCTATGTTTGAATCGGAATCAGCAAGCCTCTCGCTGATTGCATCGACCGGTATTATTAAAGTGCCCCGGATTATTTTGTGCACCAAAATAAGAGCCTGCCAGGTGCTGGTGATGGAATGGATACAGCCTGCTTCACGTACCAGGATCTTCTGGCAAAACTTTGGTAAACAGTTGAGCCTGCTTCATCTAAAAAAAGCCAGCAAATTTGGCCTGGATCACGACAATTTTATGGGCGCCCTGCCCCAGTCTAATAAGACAGCAGCAGACTGGTCCGAATTCTTTTATCATCGCCGGATTCATCCCCAGGTAAAACTTGCTTTTGACAATCAACTGATCACAATGGAACAGGCAACCCTGTTTGAAAAATTGCCATCTCAGTTGCCTGGCTTGTTTCCTGATGCAGAACCTTGTTTGCTTCATGGTGACCTCTGGAGTGGAAATTTTTTATGCGATGTCTCGCAGAACCCGGTTTTGATCGATCCTGCAGTTTATTATGGTCACCCAGCCATTGATCTTGCCATGACGACCCTTTTCGGGGGATTCGACAAAGCATTTTACGACAGCTATAATTACTATAACCCTTTGCCGGCTAATCACCTTCAGCAATGGGATTGTTGTAATCTCTACCCACTGCTCATTCATCTCAATTTATTTGGCCGAAGTTATCTAAGCGATATTCTGTCTATTGTTAGCCGATATTAAGGCTTCAATCGGATATAAAACTCCTTATGAGTCACTCGACGACAGGGTCCGGAGATGTTAAAACTTTGGCCGTTTTTGAAAATAAAGCATTAACTTATGGATGCATTTCCCTCCTGATTAACAATCAAATAAAGTTTTATGAAGAAAACATATTTCTATCTGATCGCATTTATTGCGGGCATTTCTGTAATAGCAGCTTTCAAGGCTCCGAAGCAAAAGTTATCTGCTATAACAGGGGCGGATATAAAATCTATAAGCGCATTAACCTTCAGCCCTGATGGAACTTTGTTTGTGGGTGACTCAAAGCTCGCCACAGTATTCGCGGTAAATCTGAAAGAAGCAAAATCCTCCAAAAAAGCAACACCCATTGAAATCAAAAATATTGATCAGAAAATCGCTGCTGCACTTGGCACCGATGTGGCCAATATCACCATCACTGATATGGCTGTAAGTCCTTTGAGTCAGAAATTATTTATTAGTGTCCAAAATAGCGATGGTACACCGGCATTATTGAAACTGGATGGAGCAAAACTTGAAGCTGTCTCATTGAAAGATATGGCTGCTACTTCGGTTTTGCTAAACAATTCTCCTGCGGAAGATGCAAAAGATCAGCGTGGTCGTCCCCTGAGAATGTCTACAATTTCTGACCTCGGTTATGATGAAGGCAAACTCCTGGTAAGCGGATTATCAAATCATGAATTCAGCTCTTCATTTAAAAGCATTCCTTATCCATTCACCAGCAAACAGGATGAATCGACACTTGAGATTTACCATGCTGCACATGGCCGGTACGAAACTTCTGCGCCGATTAAAACCTTCACTACTGCAACGATTAACAATAAGAAATTCCTGGTAGCAAGCTACACCTGTACACCGCTGGTTTTGTTTTCAATGGATGAACTGAAACCCGGTGCACATGTAAAAGGCAGAACAGTTGCTGAAATGGGAAGTGGCAACACACCAATTGATATGATGACTCTTCAGAAAGGAAGTGAATCATTTTTACTGATGGCAAACACCAAACACCCCGTAGCCAAAGTTGATTATAAAAACATTGCTGCCTTCGAAGGCACACTGACTGAACCGGTAAAAGGCACAGCCGGCGTAAACTTCATAGCAACACCGACATTAAACGTTTTACAAATGGATAAGCTAAACGGTAGCCAGGTGGTGATGATGCAAAAGCAGGCAAATGGCGACGTTGATATTCGTACAACTGATGAGAGCTCATTATAAATTCCGGTTTGAAAAAAAAATCAGGTTAGGCGGAACGCTTAGCCTGATTTTTTTTGCTTTTGTCCTGGGCTTATCTTGCTCGAATAACAGCAAGGAAGAAGTTTCACTGGTTTGGGAAAACAAAAAGGCAAAAGGGGTAACCGTTTCAAAACATCTTTTGAAGGAAGACGAATTGGATTCTATTCGTCATAACCTGGTCGTCCATTTAAAGGACCAGCCCACTGCAGTACTTGGAGATTACCTTTTGGTTTCTGATCACGTTCTATTCACACCAGCTTTTCCTTTTACTGCCGGAAAAGAATATGAAGTTGTATATAAACAAAAGTTGTTGAAACAATTTTCAATTCCATTTCCGGATTCTGCAGACGCACCACGTTTATTGGGTCTTTACCCATCTACTGATACCTTACCAGAAAATATATTGAAATTATACCTGAATTTTTCTGCACCTATGCGTGAAGGTGAGTCGCTGAAGCATATTTCACTGGTGAACAATAAAGGCGATACACTTCATGACACTTTCCTGGACCTGCAACCTGAATTATGGAATCCGGAAAGAAACGTTTTAACCGTTTGGTTTGATCCCGGAAGAATAAAACGTGATCTCATACCAAATTTAAGATTGGGGAACCCTTTAAAAAGCGGGGAGGTTTACACGCTGCTTGTTTCTTCAGATTGGAAAGACGCCCGGGGTTTGCCATTAAAGGAGGAATACAGGCGAAATTTTATCATCAATATCAGAGATAGCATCTCACCTGATCCAAATAAATGGAAAATAGATTTACCGGTTGCCGGAACTAAAGAACCATTGAAGATTGAGTTCCCTGAACCATTGGATTATTTTCTACTGAAAGAAGTTATTACTGTAACGGACCAGCTGGGTAGGGTTGTTCCAGGTTTGATCAGGATAACTGCAAAAGAACACGGGATCGATTTTTATCCTCAAACCAAATGGACGGAAGGAGAGTATCACCTGAGAGTAGGATCACATTTGGAGGACCTGGCCGGGAATAATATAAACAGGTTATTTGAGAAGGATTTTATACAATCAAAGTTGAACAAAGACGAGCGATTTGTAGAAATCACCTGTAAAATCCTGCCACCTGGTAATCCATGATAGTGTAATTGGGTAATCCATGATATTGTCATAGAAAATTGGACGGCAACCGTTACATCAAATGGTCGTATTGATATATGACTATCATAAATTATTTAATGGATATCCGGCGACAAAAACTCCTGATTATACTTACTCCAGGTTTTCCGGCAGACGAAAACGATACCACCTGTCTGCCTATGCAACAACAGCTTGTATTGGCCATAAACCGTATGTTTCCACGATGGACATTGAAAATCTTAAGCTTTCAATATCCTTATGAAGCGAAATCTTACAAGTGGTTTGGAAATGAAGTTGTAAGCTTTGGAGGTAGAAACAAGGGATATTTTTGGCGATTTTTTCTTCGCCGGAAAGTGTATGCGAGTCTGCGAAAAACTCACAAGGAACAGGAAATTAATGGCCTCTTCAGTTTCTGGTTTGGTGAATGTGCTCTTGTTGGAAAAAGATTCGCGGACAAACATAAACTTAAACATTATTGCTGGCTACTTGGCCAGGATGCCCGGTCTACAAATCCTTATCCCCGTCGGATCTCAATGGATGGTACCGAATTGATCGCACTATCTGATTTCCTGCAAGCGGAATTTGAAAGGAATCACAAGGTGAAGCCGGCCAGGGTGATTGTGCCGGGACTTGTGAAAAGTGCGGTTCCTATACACGAAACCAGGGATATTGACCTGCTTGGAGCAGGTTCACTGATACCGCTGAAGAATTTTGATTTGTTCATTGATATTGCACTGCAACTCAAATATGCATTCCCCGGTTTGAAAGCGATTATTGTTGGTGAAGGTCCGGAAAGGGCAAGGCTGGAGCGGCAGTTAAAGTCAGCTGGCCTGCAGACAAATATTAAACTGGCGGGCCAACTTTCTTACAACAAGGTTTTGGAGTATATGAGACGATCTAAAATCCTGTTACATCCTTCCTCTTATGAAGGGTTCTCAGGAGTTTGTCTCGAAGCCCTTGCATCGGGTGCTCATGTGATTAGTTTTTGCAAACCAATGAATACAGAAATCGATTCATGGACAATAGTGGATTCCAAAGAAAAAATGGTTGAACGGGCCTTGTCGATTCTCCAAAATCCTGAGACAAAAATCAATACAAAACCGGTTTATCATATCAATGACACAGCAAAAAACATCATTGCTTTATTCAATCAATGATTTTGATTTCAATTGATAACACAGAAGATCCTGGTGCAAAAATTATCTCCGCTGTCTTGAATTACAATTATCTCAAAAGTCCTGATATAGAGTTATCCGGAAAGCTTTGGCATTACCTTATCTAAACAATCCTGACATATAAATTTCTGAATTGTCCTGATACACTATTGTCTTAAAAGTCCTGATACAATATTATCTGAATAGTTGTAACACAACTTCATTCGTTTTTTTTGCTATGGCATCAAAGGATAACTCCCTCTCGAAATGAAGTCTGACTGCTTCCCGCTGTGTATCCAGGTCGGGACGAATGGCTTTTAAAAGAGCGTCCAGCAATGATGATTTATTTCCAGCCTCGTATAATATTCCGAATTCACCGTTATTTGTCATTTTACGGAATGAAGGGATATTGGTAACCACCGGTATGCATCCGCAACTCATCGCCTCTATGACCGAAATTCCGCTGCCTTCATAATGTGATCCGGAAACGATAAAATCAGCAGCATTGAAATATTCTCCCAGCTCATGATGCGGCACTGCTCCGACAAGTTTGATGGATTGCCTGCTTTTTTGAGTGGCGTTTATTTTTGATTCTATTTCTGAAAGCAGATCACCGTCCTGGTAAATCAACTGCAATTTTGCCAGTGGCACAAGTTCGAGAAATTCAATAAATGCGGATACAACTGTAAGCGGATCTTTATTTTTATCTAACCTTCCAACCCATAGAAAATTGTACGCCTCGGCATAGGCTGCCTTAGATTTATCCTGCTTTTTGCCAGTGGGTGCAAAAATCGAAGAGCTCTGTAAGATTTCATGGATTTTTTTCTCGTCATCTACTATCCCTTTCCGGATCCAGGTTTGACCGAATTCGAAAGAAGAAAAAAAATATGCTGACACAAATTTGTCTGCAATTTTCTGAATGATCCTTTTATAGCCGCTAAATGGTTTTTCGGCGCGATGCAGGATAATAATTCTGGGGCTTTTACCAAGTTGTAACCGAAGCTGGATTATCTGCCAGGGAAAAATAAAGCCGTTGATGAAAACAACATCCGGCCCCATTTTTTTCATCAGCTGGTGTTTCCCAAAAGGGAAACGACTTACTTTCTTTTTCAGGGACCGAAACAAATATCTGACACCATTTTGCCGGAGTTCACCGGAATAATTAATATGCTCTATAGCGGTTACCGTATGGGTCTGCGCGAGTTTTTCGAGAATACCCGTGTAGAAATCAATCCTTTTAAGCCAGGCATTGGGACAACTGAATTCCGGTGAACTGGTATAGCTGGTGAAAATAAAATGCATATTTTTTTATAAGCCGCCGCACCAACCCCAGGCACTCTAAGGAATCAAGGTGGCGTAATAGTCCAAACGTTAATTTGACCGCCCCGGTTGCCATGAAGCTTATTTTAAGTTGCCATCAACCGTATTTACTTAACCTCGCGAAACATATTCCAAGGGGAGGCAACTCTCTTTCCCTGGATCCGTATTTAAGTTTGACCTGTCAACTCAATTATATGGCTAAAGTGCTGCTATTCAATCCCAGAAGCGCAAATAACAAACCAAGGATACCAAACTCGATATTAAGCATTGCTGCTTCTATTGAAGGTTTGTTTGAATATGTGATTGTAGACGGCAATCTCGAAAAAAATCCCCATGAAAAAATTCTTACCTACCTCGCCGAAGGGGGGTTTGGCTATTTCGGTTGTACAACCATGCCTGGGCCACAGCTGAAACAGGCTATTCCTGTTTCAAAAGCTGTAAAAAACCTTTATCCTTCCATAAAAATATTCTGGGGCGGTTATTTTGCCTCAAATCAAAGTAACGTTGTGCTGGGTTCGGGTTATGTCGATTTTGTGATAAATGGCCCTGGTGACAAATGTTTTCCTGCCTTATTGAAGGCTCTTGATAAAAATGAATCATTTGATACAATACCAAATCTGATTTACCAGGTGTCAGGCGAAATCATCAAGACAAAAAAAGATGAGTTGTATGAACAGGATGAGTTACCCATGTTGCCTTACCACAAACTAAATAATTTTTACCCCTTACAAAAATACCTGGGTAACTCATATCTCGGAAGCAAAACAATAGCTTATCACTCGAGCGTCGGATGCCCTTTTACCTGTTCGTTTTGTGCTGTTGTACCAATTTATAAAGGACGCTGGAAGGCCAAATCAGCTCAAATGGTTTATGATGATATCAAATCATTAAAAGATAAATATGGGGGCAATGCCGTTGAGTTTCATGACAACAATTTTTTCGTTTCCGAAAAAAGAACGGTGGAATTTGCAAAGCTTATTAAAAAAGAACAAATGGTGTGGTGGGGTGAGGGCAGAATTGATACCATAAATAAATATACTGATGAATCGCTTGCTCTGATGCGGGAATCAGGTTGTAAGATGATTTTTTTCGGAGCAGAGACGGGCAACGATGACATTCTTAAAAGTATGCATAAGGGCGGTACGCAGTCTGCGAAACAGATCAGGCAATTTGCAGCCAGGCTTGCCAGTTTTGATATCATTCCCGAATATTCTTTTGTACTGGGTACACCAGCGGCTACGCCTCAGCAGGTGATGAAACAAATTGATAATGATATTGCTTTTATCCGTGAGATAAAAACTATTAACCCAAAAACCGAGATTGTTATTTACGTTTATAGTCCTGTGGCAACTGAAGGATCCGATATGTACAAAAAAGTACTGGAAAGCGGTTTTCGTTTTCCATTGAAACTGGAGGAGTGGATCAGTCCGCAATGGGAATCTTTCGATCTAAGAAAAAATCCGCTGACTCCCTGGTTAACTCCTGCGATGATTGATAAAATAAAGGATTTTGAAACTGTGCTGAACAGCTACTATCCCACCGTTTCTGATATCAGGTTAACATCTGCCAAAAGATTAACAATGCGGATAGCGGCTTCCTTGCGCTATCAGCTCCGGCTCTATAAAAAACCATATGAACTTAAATTATTACAGGTGTTGTGGAAATACCGGCAACCTGAAATTCAAGGATTTTAAATGCGCAAACTTGTTAAATACCTGGTGAACCATACCTATAAACCTGTGTTGGAAAACTATCTTTCAAAAACAAGAAGGTATCGCTACAAAGGTATCAGCCTGGAAATTCCCGCCGGGGTTTTCCATCCGCGTTTTTTTTATAGCACGAAGTTTTTATTGAATCATATTATGCATGAACAGTTTACAGAACAATCCGTTTTGGAATTGGGTGCCGGCAGCGGGTTAATCAGTATTTATGCTGCTTTTAAAGGAGCAATAGTCACGGCTACTGATATTAACCCGGATGCAGTGAATTGTCTCAAAAAGAATATGTCGGATAACAATGTTAGTCTTGATATTTTACAATCGGATCTTTTTACCGACATACCTATAAAGCCATACAAATTCATCTTACTAAATCCACCCTACTATAAAAAGGATCCTCAATCCTTTTCACAATATGCCTGGTATTGCGGTCGGAATGGCGAATACTTTCATAAACTCTTTGCATCACTGGAACAATATCTTGATGACGGGACTAAGGTTTATATGGTTCTCTGTGATGGTTGCGATCTTGTAATGATTAAAAATGCTGCTGCAGGCCGGCATTTCAGTCTTCACTGTGTTGCCACCGGCAGCCGGTTCATGGAAAAACATTACATTTTTAAAATACAGCCATTTCAATGCGTCAATTGAACAGTTCATATCGCGATAGTCATCATAAACACGAAGCGGGTTGGCGGCTTATGCCCGGGCTTTATATCGCATTGAGAGAAAAGGAAGGTCGGATGGTAAGCGACGAAGAGTTGTTGAAATTGCCGGAAGTGAATGTGTTTCATATTCATCAGAAAGAATGGAGGATAAGAAAGAAATCATGTGGCCACTTGCTAAATTATGTCGCGAAAAAAAACAGGCCTTTGAAGATTCTTGAAATTGGCTGTGGAAATGGGTGGTTGTCAAACCGGCTTGCCGGGGTTCCCAAAACAGAGGTAACAGGACTTGATATTAACGTCATTGAATTAAAACAGGCAAGCAAGGTATTTGCTCATAGAACGAATTTAAGTTTTGTGCCTGGAGATATAAGGGATGGAGTTCTTGGTAATAATCGCTTTGATCTTATTGTTTTTGCCGCATCGGTTCAATACTTTTCTTCATTTATTGAAATCATCAGCAGCGCAAAAAAACTCCTGAAAGTTAATGGTGAAATTTATATCACCGATTCGATGTTTTATAATCAGAAGGACATAGAAATGGCAAAAGCCAGATCTGATGCTTATTTTAATGCAGTCGGTTTCCCGGAGATGTCTGCCTGGTATTTTCATCATCCAATTACAGCCCTTGAATATTTCAATTATAAGATTTTATACCAGCCAGGAGATTTTTTACAAAAACTTTTTGGGAATGATGATCCGTTTTACAGGATAGTCATAAAATATGGCAGCCATTGAAACAGTCTTTTTACCATACGCTGAAACGTTATAATACTTTACGTACCCACCGTATAACGGCATTACCTATCGCGATACTGATGCCACATAGTTCCTGTAATTGTCGTTGCCGGATGTGCGATATATGGAAAGGTAATCATAACCTAAAAAAATTGACCAAAGAGGACATTACTCCGTTACTGAACAGCTTTCGGAAATTGGGCACGCGTCAAATAGTTATGTCGGGCGGTGAAGCCTTGTTGCACAAAGGATTTTTTGAATTGTGTGAATTACTGAAAAAAGAGAATCTCAATATTACTTTGCTTTCGACAGGGTTATTGTTGAAAAAAAATGCTTCCCGTCTTTTGCAACTGGTAGATGACATTATTGTTTCGTTGGATGGAACCGAAAACATACATGATTCAATCCGTGATATTCCGGGCGCTTTTAATAAGTTGAAAGAAGGCGTAAGTTTTATTAAATCGTTGAATAGCTCTTATAGAATTACTGCGCGAACTGTGATTCACCGGTTAAATTATAAAGCCTGGCCTGAAATCATTGAATGCGCTGAAGAAATGGGTCTTGACCAGATCAGCTTTTTACCAGCTGATTTAACAAGTCATGCATTCAACAGGGATGTATTGTGGACCAGGGAACGGCAGTCAGAAATTGCTATAACCAGGGATGAACTTCCAATTTTTAAAAATATTGTTGAAAGCCTGCCATCCCGGTTCAGTAGGCATTTCAGGAACGGGTTTATAGCCGAATCGCCCGGAAAACTAATGAATATTTACACATATTATGCGGCAGGATATGGGCTGGAAGATTTTCCATATAAGAAATGTAATGCGCCATGGGTGTCTACAGTAGTGGAACCGGATGGTTCAGTTAAACCATGTTTTTTCCACCCTTCCATTGGCAACATCAGGAATAATACTTTAAGTGATATTTTAAATAGTGCCGTTGGATTGAAGTTCCGAAAAACACTTGATATGGATCTCGACCCGGTTTGTAAAAGATGTGTTTGTTCACTGAATCTTTCGCCACATGTAAACCCTGCAGGTAAATAACTGCATGTAAACTCTGCAGGTAAATAACCACATGTTAAACCGGCAGGTAAATAAACGAGCAAGATGAACACTTCGATAAATATATTTTGAATAAAAATGATCGGATGAAAATTGTAATTACTCATTCTTATTTTCTGCGATTTGACACAAAACAATGGCAAATCGGGCGGCCATATCCTCCACTCGGAACTTTATATGCAGCGTCATCACTGATCGGGGCAAACCATGATGTAAGTTTTATCGATACAATGTTTTATCAATCACCAGGGGAGATTGCTGCAGCACTGGATCCGCAGCCGGATCTGTTTGTGATTTATGATGACGGATTCAATTATCTCACAAAAATGTGCCTTACGAATATGCGGGATGCAGCCTTTGCTATGATCGGACTCGCTGCCAGTCCCCGTACAAAAGTGATTGTGTCCAGTTCTGATTCGACCGATCATTACCAGCAATACCTTGAGGCCGGTGCTGATTTTATATTGCTTGGGGAAGGAGAAGCCACTTTGCTTGAGCTCGTTCAGGCGATTGGAACAAACCGGACAGATTTTTCAAACATTGCAGGCCTTGCTTTTAAGGACAATGGTTACCCAATCAAAACTTCAAAACGTTCTGTGATCAGGAACCTTGATCTATTGCCCTTGCCTGCCTGGTCACTACTTAATGTTGAACCATATAAAGAACTCTGGAAAAAAAATGCGGGTTATTTTTCGATAAATGTAGGCACTACAAGGGGTTGTCCTTACAAATGTAACTGGTGTGCCAAGCCAATCTATGGAAACAGGTATAATGCAAGAACACCTGCCAATGTATTACATGAACTCAAAATGTTAAAGGATACGTTCGGGCTTGATCATGTATGGTTCTGTGATGATATTTTCGGATTGAAGCCAGGCTGGGTCGAGGAGTTTGCCGATGTTGTAGAGGATGAAAAATTAAAGTTCCGGTTTAAAATACAATCGCGGGCGGATTTGCTCGCTAATGAAACCTATGTAAAAGCACTTGCCAGGGCAGGATGTGAAGAAGTGTGGATGGGAGCAGAAAGCGGTTCGCAGAAAATTCTTGACGCGATGGATAAAGGGATACAGGTTAACCAGATCAAAGTTGCTACTGAACTTTTGAAGGCTAATAACATCAAACCATGCTTTTTTATCCAGTTCGGTTACCTGGGTGAAACCCGGGATGACATTGATCTGACTATAAAAATGATAAACAGGCTATTGCCACATGAGATAGGCATTTCTGTATCATATCCCTTGCCCGGAACTGTTTTTTATGAAAAGGTAAAAACACAACTTCATAAAAAATCGAACTGGACAGATTCTGACGAGATGGTATTGATGTTCCGTAATACTTATTCCCCTTCATACTACAAACAGCTTCACCGTTACGTGCATAAAAATTACAGGAAACACCTTGCTATCGAAAACCTTCGTGCGCTTGTTAAGACTCCTTTGCGGGCAACAAGGAAAATGACGCGTAAAGCATTTTCTTTTTTTTATCTGTTACCGGCTGTTTATCTATCGGGGCTGGCATTGAGGAAACTCGAAAAAAAATGAATAACCCTATTCGCGATATCAATGAGAAACAGGTGGAAGAAGCCTTCACGGCTCAGTCGGTGATGTTTGACAAACTATATGGTGATGATTCTATGATTGCTTATAAAAGGACAAGGGTTCGGCAACATATCAGCAAGTATCTCAAAACGGGGAGCGAATTGCTGGAGCTTAATTGCGGTACAGGTGAAGATGCTTTTTATTTTGCCAGACATGGTTTCAGGGTACACGCAACCGATATGTCTTCAGGTATGCTGGATGAGTTAATGCAGAAAAAGTCAGTCCGCCCCGGAAGTGATGTCATTACCGTAGAGCAATGTTCATTTACAAAGCTGTCGAATCTGAAAAACAAAGGCCCGTTTGATTATGTTTACTCAAACTTTGGTGGTCTGAATTGCACAGGTGATTTAAATAAAGTATTAGCTGATTTAACTCCACTGATTAAACCCGGAGGTTTCCTGACGCTCGTAATCATTTCAAAATTTTGTTTGTGGGAAAGCTTGCTGATTTTTAAAGGAAAGTTTCGTACTGCCTTCAGAAGATTTTTTAGTGGCGATGGTAGACAAGCGCGTGCTGAAGGAAAAAACTTTAAATGCTGGTATTATAATCCGTCTTTTATCATCAATACTTTAAAGGATCAATTTTCCACTGTTGCACTCGAGGGTTTATGCACGATTGTACCACCTTCTTATCTCCAGGGATTCCCGGAAAAACATCCGCGAATATTTGCTTATTTATGCCGGCAGGAAAACAGAAAAAAATCTGCTTATCCCTGGAAATATATGGGCGATTATTTTATCATAACACTTCAAAAGCGCAGTTAAGCATTGGCTCTTAGCTTCATTTTTCCTGCTTGCATGGTCTTTGAAAATCCCTTATTGACTTCAGGGTTAAAACTATCAAAAGGTAAAAACTATCACGAGGCTAAAACGATCACAACGTTAAAACTATCAGCTGTTCAGGATATTCTTTTCTGCCTTTTCTTCAAATTGCCTGTACAATGCATAAAGTTTCATTTCATACCGTTGGAGCAACTTGAGCTGGAAGTTGGCAGGTAACGGTTTTGCATAGTGTTTGTATGCATCCATCCCCATAACGTTGCCGTTTTTGTTCAGCTTTCTTCGTCTGGTTTTTTCCCCCCATTTTTTTGAGGTTATCTTCATGAGGAGGCTATCAAGATAATTCCCGGCAGGGTTGTTTAATATAAACTCGGTGACTTTTTTAATAAATGAATCTTTGTTTGCCTTCACATAAGTTATATGCATGTTATGATTCGGCAGAAATTCACTGACCCATTTATTATGTTGAAAGAAGAGGCCGAAAGTTTCTATTCCCCTGAGCGGCATTAATGTCGCTACTTCTATTGCTGTATAAATATTCTGCTCTTTGATCCTGAGCATTTCATGATCGATATAATAATTCATGCAAAAGTAATCCTGCTTGCCTACCAGGAAAGTGAGCTTTTTAAATATATGCATAAAGGTTCTTGCTAACCAAAGCCGGTTTGATTTCGTGACAATAAAAAAATCAATATCCGATTTCTCATCGGCGAAGTTTTTAGACAATGAACCAGACACTGCTATACCGGTTACAAAAGGAAAACCAGCCAGGAAAGAAGCGATTTTATCAGCGGTAGCCAGCTGCTGACGTGCTTTTAAGTTGCCATCTTTTCTTCTTGTGACCAATGCGGGATTGTTTTGCAAAGAGTAAAATTCATCCAGTTTAAATATCGACTCTTCCTGTTCCAGTTCTAGCAAAGGGTGTGAGATTTCCTGTACACTACATCCGATGCCAAGAAATTTGACAATTTCAATCGAGGTTAGTGGATAGCTAAACAAATCGAAATAGGAGAGGGTAGCTAATATTTCTTTTTTAACGCACAAAACAGGTTGGGGTTTGGTAAATAATACGGTTTGTGCGCGAATTGGTTGCTTAATATAGTTATGAGTTATGAATTATGAATTATGAGTGAAGTGGTGAGTGAAGTGGTAAGTGGTAAGTGGTGGTGAGTGTGTGGTTGAGTTATGAGTTATGAGATATGGATGTATAATCATGAATATTATTTATGATTGCTCATAAACTCCGAATATATACAAGCACGATAGCGTTTGTTTCGCATATCCCGGGATGAACCACGGTAAACTATCGGGCAGCAAGTTAGAAGTTTGATCGAAAGGTTTGAGCTATAAAAAAGCAGGTGCCTGGCTATTCTAATTAAGCCGGCACCTGTTCTTTTCTACGCGGTTATTGTTATTTTGTGAAAGGGGGATTTCACAAAATAGACCTGCCCGAAATCAAATAATATAGGAACTGTACAAGAACCAGATGTACAAGTTCAAGGATATACATGCGGTGATTATGCATCAACCAAAAATTCTGCGATTTGGGATTTTATTCCAAACGGTTCACAACGCCGGTTGTTATGAGTCATCCCACAATCATTCATTAAACCGTCATTACATTCATGACTCAATCACTACACTCACCACTCATCACTTACAACTTACCTCTTACCACTTACAACTTACCACTCTATTTGTCCTCTTATCTCTCCTCCCGGGTTTGTGGGAGTATGAATATTCACATAGTAAAACCCGGCAAGTAAACTATCTTCCTTCAATTTGACGCCGTCAACAAGGACCTTGTCGGAAAATGCGCCAGCCAGTGTTTTTGGAAAAATGGCAAAGAAGTCATATTTGATGCTTGCATTAGTACCTTTTGCCGCGGGACCGTGGATATGAGCACCTGTTGGTGCACCAGTGAGCGCCTGGTAAACTACAGTGAAAGAAAGCATCTTTGTCGACTTATCATAAGTGACATCAAGGGTGCCGCTAGCCGGGCTTGTTTTGGCCGGGACTTCCTGGGCTCCGGTTATGGCTAGTCCTGTTTTTGTGACAATGTTCGGATTGGTTTTATCATCATCATCATCTTTATCACAGGCAGTCAGGGATGACAGTAAAAAAGTAGCTGCTAATAGTAAATAGGCTTTTGATTTCATGCTGAAAAGTTTATAGGTTATAATGACCTAAGTAGAGTAAACGGAGTTCCTTAGTGAGGGGTTGCTTTAATATTAAGGAATTCTATGCAATGTTTTTGAACGCTGGCTTTATGAATCTCACCCTTCAGCACACCATTTGCATTTTAAATGCAATAATGAATCGGAAGTTGCGAGACTTCCCGTAAATTGTTATTTTACAATCTTATGTAGCAGTTTGGACCGCGGCTGGAAGAAGGATATGATCGTTACCTTATAAATTTGCAGATGCTCGCAGTCACCATTTTAGGGAATAACTCCGCCTTGCCGGCTTACGACCGGCATCCGACGGCCCAGCTTGTAACGCTGGATGATCAGTTATTCCTGGTTGATTGTGGGGAAGGCACCCAGGTTCAACTTTCCAAATACCGAATCCGGTGGGGAAGAATCAACCATATTTTTATTTCACATCTGCATGGTGATCATTATTTTGGACTTCCGGGTTTCCTGAACAGTATGGGATTGTTGCAAAGGGAACATGAACTCCATTTGTTCGCGCCGGCACCACTGAAAGAAATACTCAATCTGCAGTTCAAAGCAGCAAACACAGTTCTTCCCTATCAACTGCATTTTCATCCTCTTGAAAAAGACGGGATCCTGATAAGAAATGATAGGTTCCAGGTAGAATGTTTTGCGACGAAACATCGCGTGGAATGTTATGGTTTCCGTTTCCAACAAGTCAAAGCACCAAGACGAATAAATCCTGAAAAGGCGGTTCAGCAAGGAATTCCGGCGATTTTCTACGACCGTCTCAAATTTGGCGAAAATTATATTACTAAGGACGGCAGGGTGATTTTTAACGAAACAGTTACTGAAGAGGCTCCCCGTCCGAAGTCTTATGCTTTCTGCGCGGATACACTGTACGACGAAGACCTGATTGAGAAGGTCAAAAATGTTGACCTGCTTTATCACGAAACAACTTATCTGAAAGACCTGGCTGAAAGGGCCTATAGTCGATTCCATTCAACGACCTGGCAAGCTGCCACAATCGCAAAAAAGGCAAATGTCGGGCGTTTACTCATCGGGCATTTCAGTTCCAAATACGACAAACTCGATATATTTCAACAGGAAGCCAGGGAGGTGTTTGCAGACACTGATCTTGCTATTGAAGGAGTAACCTTTAAAGTGCCCTGATATGGTTTATTCTTGATATGGGTTTATTATAATAACTTTTTTTCATTGTCATACGAAAACAAACTCCTTGACCGAACTCAAACCTGATCATTACACCGCCACTGCTGCTACCACCAGGGAGCCGCCGCGAAGTATCAGCTCATCCCTGAAATTTCTTGGTCCTGGATTTATTTTATCTGCATCTATTGTAGGTTCCGGAGAATTAATTGCTACCACCACGCTCGGGGCGAAGGCCGGTTTTACAGCGTTTTGGATTATCATCGTCAGTTGTCTTGTAAAAGTTGCGATACAGCTCGAGTTCGGCAAGTATGCAATACTTACCGGTGAAACAGCCATGAAGTCTTTCAATACGTTGCCAGGCCTTCGCCTGGGAAAAGCAAGTTGGGCTGTTTGGGCAATCTTTTTACTCACACTGCTCAAGGTCGTCCAGGTTGGCGGGATGCTGGGAGGCACAGCCATTGTGATGAGTATGTTGTTCCCATCAATAAGCGTCATTGTATGGGCCGTTATTATTTCGGTTCTTGCTTTTCTGCTTATATACCGCGGCTTGTATGGATTGATTGAAAAGTCGTCACTCGTGATGATAGCTTTGTTTACGCTACTCACTTTTGCTTCGCTTATTGCGCTTAATTTTTCAGAATACAATATTTCAGGTGCTGAACTATTAAGCGGCCTTAAATTAAAACTACCCGCGAGCCTGGTGGTTATTGCAATTGCTGCTTTTGGAATTACAGGAGTTGGGAGTGATGAGATTATTGCCTACAATTACTGGTGCCTCGAAAAAGGATATGCTGCTTTTGCGGGTCCTAAAACACCAGATGAAGCATGGAAAAAGAGAGCCCGGGGATGGATTAAAGTGATGTACCTCGATGCTTTTGTAGCGATGGTAATATACACACTGGTTACAGCGGCGTTTTACCTGCTCGGGGCGGCAGTGTTACACAGGCGTGGCCTGGTGCCTGAGGGCAATGAAGTGATAGAAACGCTGGCTTTAATTTATACACAATCACTCGGCAGCGGAATAAAATCTGCCTATCTCGTTGGTGCTTTCTTTGTGCTGTTTTCAAGTGTTTTTGCAACGCTTGCTGCCTGGTCCAGGTTATTCTCTGATATATTCGGCCAACTGGGCTGGATTAATTTTCATAACACGGCCGAGAGAAAAAAAATGATAGCCATTCTGAGCTGGGTGTTCCCGGTAATCTGGCTCTTCACTTTCATTTTTATAAACCTCCCTGTTATTATGATACTGTTTGGGGGTGTCGTGGGTTCAGTGATGCTGTTGGTGGTTGTTTTTGCCGCTATCATTTTTCATAAAAGACGCCTGGCCTTTTTCAAGGCAGGGTTACTATATGAGATCTGTTTCTGGTTAAGTATTATTGCAATTTTGATGGTTGCTTTATTGGGAGTGGCAAAGCTATCTTAAGCAACATCATTTCACCAGGTAAGTCCTGATTTTTTGATGTAATTCTTCGCTTACTACAGTAACCGGCAAACGGAGATAATTTTCTATCAGGCCCAGTTCATAACAGAATGCCTTTACACCGGCGGGGTTATTTTCGGCAAACAACAATTCATAGCCCGCAATTAGTTTGTCATTCAGCGTTTTTGCGGACCTGAAATCGCCTTTAAGGCAAAATCTTACCATATCTGTGAATTCCCTGGCAAAACAATTCGCTGCAACGCTGATCACACCATCCATCCCACAGGCAATTTGTGGCAATGTCAGCGCATCATCACCACTGATTACAAGAAAGTCAGCAGGACGGTCACGAAGCAGTTCCATGCATTGTGCCATATCGCCACTGGCCTCTTTTATACCCACGATATTCGGAACCTCCCTGGCAAGGCGGAGAGTGGTGGCAGAGGTCATGTTGCGACCGGTTCTTCCCGGCACATTATATAGTAATATCGGCCTTGGTGAAGCTTCTGCCAGCGCCTTATAATGTTCAAATAATCCCTGTTGAGATGGTTTGCTATAGTAGGGACTTGCACTCAAAACTGCCATGGCTTTGGCCAACGGAAAAGTTTGCAGGTCATTTATTATTTCCTGTGTATTGTTGCCGCCAATGCCAACAATGACTGGTATACGATTACTTACTTTTTCATAAGTATACCGAATGATGGCTATCTTTTCTTCCTTGCTGATTGTTGGTGTTTCACCGGTAGTTCCTAATGTTACGATATATTCAACACCACCCTTGATAACATAATCGATCATGTTACCAAGTGCCTGGAGATCTACTTCAAAATTTGATTTGAACGGAGTTATAATTGCTACACCTGTGCCCCTTAAAGCAGTGAGGAGTTTGTTTTGAATGGCCAAGAGATTGTTATTAGATAATGATAATTGATTGATTTGAACTTAATCGTGTTCCTTTATATAAACACCGGCGGGGATTTCATCATAGAAGCCCATCTTACCATACTTTTCGATCCGCTTCTCCACCCTTGTTTTTGGCGGGATTGCCTTAAGTTCTTCAAGTGATTTCAATAATTGTGCTTTAAGAAGCATGGCCGCCTGAGTATAATCCCAATGTGCTCCCCCGATGGGTTCAGGAATTATTGCGTCTATCAGGCCAAACTGATACATATGATCCGGTGTAAGTTTAAGTTGTTCAGCTGCTTTTTCTTTCTGATCCCATGACCGCCAGAGAATTGAACTACAGCTCTCCGGAGAGATAACTGTATACCAGGTGTTCTCCAGCATAAACACACGATCTCCAACGCCTACACCTAAAGCACCACCTGAAGCACCTTCGCCAATGATCACACAGATAACAGGAACCTTAAGCCGCATCATTTCATAAATGTTCCTGGCGATTGCTTCCCCCTGGCCACGTTCTTCGGCTTCGAGACCCGGATAAGCTCCCGGTGTATCGATCAGGGTGATCACAGGTTTATTAAACTTTTCAGCCAGTTTCATCAGGCGAAGTGCCTTCCGGTACCCTTCGGGGTTTGCCATCCCAAAGTTCCGCAATTGTCTCATTTTCGTATTTATACCTTTCTGTTGACCTATGATCATTACGGTTTGTCCATCCAGGGAAGCAAATCCACCAACCATAGCCTTGTCATCTTTCACATTCCGGTCACCATGGAGCTCCACAAAATCGGTACACATTTTTTCAATATACTTAAGCGTATACGGGCGGTCCGGATGCCTGCTTAGCTGTACTTTTTGCCATGGCGTGAGTTGCTGAGTAATTTCCCGGCGTCTTTCTATAATAGTTGCTTCGAGTTTCTGTATATGATCTGTTGCGTCTATTTTACTTTTTTCAGCCTGTTGTTTTTGAATTTCAATGTGGTCAAACAAATCTTTGATCGGTTTTTCGAAATCCAGAAACTGTCGGTTTTTATCCTGCGGCATAGGCAATTTTAATGAGCTGTAAAATTAAGGGTAACAGTCGTTTTGTGACTATTTTTTTTTGCCCGTCCCCGATCGGTGTCCTCGGGCGACTTCCTTCTGGAAAAGCCGGAGTGGTAATGCTTTTGAGAATGAAAGATCGGATTTTATTTTACTGTCTGAAGCTTCGCATGCGGAACGATTATGGTAACAATTTTAGCGGGTTTATTTGTCCGTACATTTTATTGTTATAAAATAATTAATCAACATTTATGCGTTTTAGTTTCTGCTTTTTCATTCTGAGTCTGCTCAGTTCATACATATTCGCACAATCACAAACTGGTATTAATCAATTCAGTAAAAAGATTATTACCGATCAACTGGAGGATCCCTGGACAATTATTTATGCTCCGGATAATCATTTATGGATCACCGAAGCCAAAGGTTACCGGGTTCTCAGGATTGATCCGCAAACCAGTCATCGCGATACTTTGGCTGACTTAAATAATCTAAGAAGTTTTTCAAGATATGATACCCTGAGCGATGAAATCGACGGAGGAAAGCCATGGCCCCAGGCTGGACTTATGGGAATGGCATTACACCCTGCATTCTTAAATGGGAAACCTTATGTGTATTTGGCATATTTATACGATTTCGAAGGAAAAAACCGGCCTGGTAAAGGCGAGAGTATTTTAGACGGCGGCTTTCATTTTCTAACCAGGATCGTGCGCTATCAATATGACAGTGCTAAACTGAAACTGATCGATCCGGTTACTATATGCGATTCTATTCCGGGATCTAATGATCACAATGGTGGAAGATTACTGATTGCAGATATAAATAACAAAGCTTACCTTTTTTATTCCGTGGGTGACATGGGTGCCGGTCAGTTCAAAAATGGTGGAAGACGGAACAATGCGCAGAATTCAGACAGTTATGAGGGAAAATTGCTGCGATTTGAAACCGAACCGTTGGTTTCAACTAACACAGCCGATGCCTGGATTCCGCAGGATAATCCATTCAAGGGCGAAAGAAAAAAGGCCATCTGGAGTCTGGGCCATAGAAATGCCCAGGGTTTAACGAAGTTACAAATTCAGGGAAAGGACCAGATTTATCTTGCCGAACACGGGCCTTTTTCTGATGATGAGATTAATATTATCAGCAGGGGTAGTAACTATGGGCATCCGTTGGTTATTGGTTATGCTGACGGGAATTATAACGGCCTTGCAGCAGGGGTTACAGAAGTGGACAGTTTGCCTGGGAAGTGGAACACAACTTATCCTCTCATCATCGATGAGGTTGCCAATGCAGGCAAAATTAAAAATTATGTCAATCCCTTGAAGAGTTTTTATCCTACAAGTAATAAGGAACTATTTTCGGTTGAAACCGGTATGCTTACAGGAGCTGTCAAGGACAAGGAATGGGAGTCTTTGGCTCCATCAGGCGTTACTTCTTACAACTCCGATGCTATTCCAGGCTGGAAATTTTCATTACTCGTAACCTCACTTAAACAAGGGAAGATTACCAGGCTGAAGTTGAATTCAGGGGGTACCAGGGTAGTTGCAGAAGAGGAACTTTTTAAGGGGAGCGGTCGCTACCGGGATATTTCAGTTTCTGCAGATGGAACAAAGATTTATATTATAACAGACAGGTCGGCGGTTACATCAGGTCCGACGGAAGGAAAGTCGGCGAACCAGGAATTAAGGGGTGCAATAATTGAATATACATATCTGAAACAGAACGGTGCCGGTGCAGCTAACTGATGAAAAGTATTTTGAAGTTGTATAGTTGAAGTTATATAGTTAGAAGTTATATAGTTAATTACCTTAGCCGGATGAAGACCTTGCTCAGAATTTTGTCGATACCAGCTCTTTCTATATTATTTGCAGGATGCCAGGCCGGCAAAAATTCTTCCGCTTTAGCTACGCCTTCGGTTGATGGTTATAAATTAGTATGGGCAGAAGAATTTAATAAAGCCGGCCGCCCCGACACTTCTGACTGGCGTTTCGAAAAAGGGTTTGTAAGAAATGAAGAAGCACAGTGGTACCAGGAAGACAATGCCTGGTGTGAAAACGGTAAGCTTATTATCGAAGCAAGAAAGGAACAGAGGCCCAATCCCCTGTTTAAAACTGATGGCAGTAGCTGGCGCAGCAAGAGATCAAATATCAACTATACATCTTCAAGTATCAATACCGCTGGCCACAAATCATGGCTTTATGGCCGTTTTGTTATGAGGGGGAAGATAAACATCAGCGCGGGTTTATGGCCGGCATGGTGGACTTTGGGTGTTTCCGGCAACTGGCCGGCCAATGGAGAAATCGACATTATGGAATATTATCGCAAAATGATTCTTGCGAATGTTGCCTGCCTGGGACCCGACAAAAAAGCTGAATGGTTCAGCGTTACAAAACCGGTTGACTCACTTGGTGGTACTGCCTGGGCTTCAAAATTCCACACCTGGAGAATGGATTGGGATGAGAATATAATTGCACTTTTTCTGGATGATGTTTTGCTGAATAAAGTGGAGTTGACGAAGCTTGTTAATAAAGACGGTTCAGGAATCAATCCCTTCAAACAACCACATTATATGCTGTTGAACCTGGCAATTGGCGGGATGAATGGAGGTAATCCTGACAGCACCTTGTTTCCAAACCGGTTTGAAGTTGATTATGTAAGAGTTTATCAAAAATGACAACTATAAAAACATCATGACTGCGCAGCCCTAAACCGGGAAATAAACATAAAAAGCAGATCCGACAGACAACTCGCTTCTGGCTGTTATATAGCCCTGGTGTGAATCCATGATCTTTTTACAAAGTGCGAGACCAATCCCTGTGCCGGAATATTCATGTTTCCCGTGTAAACGCTGGAACATAGAAAAGATAATTTTTTCATACCGTTGTTCAAAGCCAATGCCATTATCAATGAACTGAATTTCGAGATAATTGCCTTCCTGGATATTGTCAGGAATATCAATCATGTCTTTGGCAGAAACAAACCGGGAGCTTACCTGGATAAATGGTGGTCTTTCGCAATACTTCAAGGCATTTCCAATAATGTTAGAAAACAATTGATTGATCTGAAGTGGAATTGCTTTGATAACCGGGAGTTGACGAGTTTCCACCTTTCCGTTTTTTTCCTGAATCAAAAGTTCGAAGTCTTCAATAACATTCATCAGGATCGAGTTGAGATCGGTATCGGTTTTATCTTCACCATTTTTTGATATGCGGCTATAGTTTAAAACTGAGCGTATCAGCTCCTTCATACGATAGGCTGAGGAGTTTAGTTTGTTAAGGTATTTTGTAACTATAGTTTCATTATCTAAATTTTTCCCGATCACATCCGAGAATGTTTGAATTTTTCTGAGAGGTTCCTGCAGATCATGTGAAGCAACATATGCAAACTGTTCAAGTTCTGCATTCTGTGCTTCAAGTTCATGGAGGTATTCCTGCAATTTGTCCTCAGCTGCTTTTCTTTCAGTTAAGTCCCTGGTTACTTTTGAGAAACCAATTATCGTTTCGTCGTTTGCGTGAAGAGCAGTAATAACAATGCTACCCCAGAAGTGACTACCGTCTTTCCTGACACGCCAGCCTTCGTGCATTGCTTTTCCATTTAATGCAGCTTCCGCAAGCAATTTGTCAGGTAACTTTTCTTCCCGGTCTTTCGGGGTATAAAATATTTTGAAACTTTTGCCAATAATTTCCGCTGAAGTATAACCTTTTATCTTTTGTGCTCCAGCATTCCAATTCTCGATATGTCCCTCCGGGTTTAAAAGTATGATCGCATAATCTTCAACCTCTGCAATCATTTTTTGGTAACGTTCTTCGCTATTTCTTAACGCTTCATTCGTTTTTTTAAGCTCTTCCGTGAATGCGTTCAGCTGATCTTCGGCCAGCTTCTTTTCGGTAAGGTCAAGTGTTACTTTCGAAAAGCCGATGATTTCATTATTTTCATTATGCAAAGCGGTAAGAGCAATGCTTCCCCAGAACCGGGATCTATCTTTTCGTAAACGCCATCCCTCATTTGTTGCCCGGCCTGTCGAGACAGCTTCACTTATAAGTTTTTCAGGAAGACCGGATTGCCTGTCCTCAGGTAAATAAAACACCTGGAATGGCTGGCCGACTATTTCGGATTCCTTGTATTGTTTTATTTTTTCGGCGCCTTTATTCCAAGTGAGAACAATACCTTGTTTGTCCAGAAGAATTATGGCATAGTCCTGTACTTCCGCAACCATCCGATGAAATCTCTCTTCGCTCAATTTTAATTCCGAATAGCTCTTTTTCAGGACCTCGAGTTCGGACAGCTGATGATTTTCAAACAAAAAAGGTTGGGCAGGCGGTATTGTTTCAGCAGATGCTGATTTTTTTGTTGAATCAAATAATGAAATTTTTTTCATGTTTTCCTTTTCTGGCATTACATTATTTTACCTCTTTGAATCTCCCGGTTAATCTCGTGATAAAAAACGGGAATATTTATTAAAAATTATTTGGCCAAAATAAGGTTTGATACTTGCGAATGTAGTTCAGTAGCGGTACACGACAAAACTCTTCACCCCGGACCTGGCTACACAATCTCACAATCCTGCAAAGAAGAAGCCAGGCACTCAATTTCAAAATTTGAATTATGTAACTTGTTGCGGAGGTAAACGAATAAATTTTAATAACTAAGCTTGAAAAAGGAACTTTTTGTCGGAATTGAGATTGGAGGTACAAAACTCCAGATAGTATCAGGAAATGCAAATGGCCGGATTTTATCATCGTACCGGTTTGAAGTAATTGGCAACGAGGGAGCAGTGGGAATCCAACATCGGATTGAAGCCATCATGAAAGAACACTTTCTTGCCAGGGTCGCCGCAATAGGCATTGGTTTCGGTGGCCCGGTCAACCGGATTACCGGGCAGATAGCTACCTCGTTCCAGGTTGAGGGATGGTCGGGTTTCCCTATTAAGGATTGGCTTGAAACAATAACTGATTGCCCCGTCCGGGTTGATAACGACGCAAATGTTGCAGCACTGGGAGAAGCAACTTTCGGTGCCGGGAAGGGTTATAACCCTGTATTGTACATTACACTTGGATCCGGGGTGGGAGCAGGGCTGGTAATCGATGACAAAATTTATCATGGCATTTTGCCCGGTGAGTTGGAGATAGGTCACCTGAGAATGGATAAAGCTGGGATTACTCTTGAAGCCTGTTGTTCAGGTTGGGCAGTAGACAGGAAAATCAGGGAAGTTGTCGCGAATTATCCAGGAGGGATCTTATCGGAATTAGCCGGAAGCGATCAAAAAGGGGAAGCAAAGTATTTAAAAGCCGCTGTGGATGCCAATGATCCCAGGGCCATGCTCATTTTTGATGAAACCATGGATAACCTTGCTTTCGGTCTTTCCCATGCAATACATCTTTTACACCCGGAAGTGGTCATACTCGGAGGAGGTCTTTCGTTGATTGGCGAGCAATTAATTAACGCGGTAGCTGAAAAATTGCCATCTTACCTGATGAAGGCTTTTGTACCCGCACCAATTATTACTTTATCAGCACTCAAGGAGCAGGCAGTGCCGGTGGGCGGCCTTATATTAGCAAGTCAATTAAAAAATCAATGATAATTTTAATTTATGCACGATTATTTGTCAGCCTATATAAATAGTCAACAGGATGCACTCGCAGCAATTCCGTTGGATTCTGTGGAAGTTTTAATAACGAAGATTCATGAAAGCTGGAAGCAGGATCGCCAGTTGTTTGTTATAGGTAATGGTGGAAGTGCAGCAAATGCTTCACATTTTGTTACGGATCTTGGTAAGAGTGCTTCTGATGCCATGGGGAAGCCATTCAGATGTATGTCGTTAAATGATAATGTAAGCTGGTTGACGGCAATTGGAAATGACTATGCTTACCATGAAGTGTTCTCCAGGCAACTGTTAAATTTTGCACGACCGGGGGATACATTATTTGTGCTTAGTGTCAGCGGCAGTTCGCCAAATGTGGTTACTGCAGTAGAATGGGCAAAAAATAACGGCGTTTATGTTATTGCTCTCACAGGGGGCAAAAGGGGTAAACTTGCCGAACTTGCAGATTTTACAATAGTGATCAATTCTACTCATTATGGCCGGGTGGAAGATGCTCAAATGGGCATTTGCCACATGATTTGCTATTCTTTTATCGAAGGGATGGTGAAATAACCCGTTCCCAATTGTACGTATTTAACCCCGCTTTTTTACAAAGAATTTTCTCCTCCCAGGGCTGGTATAGTAATTATGTATACAATGTTTTAGGACACCGGCGCTATAATCATTCACTGGCGCCGGAATTTTTAGGCAAGCCCTGATTTGATATTCAAGGTAAGGCAGCGACGCCAGCCATTTCGCGACATTCTTTAGCACAATGGTGACAACTACGTGCACAGACCTGGCAATGTTCGGCATGCCGGTGATGTTCGCATTCCGTGGCGCAGGCTTCACACATGTCGGCACAGATACGGCAAAGTTCCATAGACTTATCTGATCCGAGGCTAAGCAACTGCCCTGTTGCATAACAAATTGCCGCGCATTCCATATCTAACTGGATGCACCGGGCCATCATTTTTACATCTTCTTCCTGGGTGCATGCAGATGCGCAGTAATTACAGATTGCTGCACATCTTAGGCAGGCTTCAATACAGCTTTGATAATTATGAAATCTTTCCATAAATAAAGGGTTTTCTGATAAACACTCCAAGAACGTGCCGGTGATAGTTAGTAATCTCAGCAAAGGCACGATTAAGGTTGCAAACAGATATTATCAATAAGTAAGGGTGATGCCCCCGGCCAATCCCATATCACTATCATAGTGAGTCGAAATTGAAAAATACTTTGTCATGATATACCTCAGGCCCGTCATAAATTCCTTATCTGAATTTACAAAAAAGTTGAATCTTAATCTCTTGCTCACCGCAAGATCTTCTCTTCCCAGTTGAAGGCGCACCCTGCCGTCGGTATCTATTCTTGCATCAGCTTTAACCAGCATAGGCAAAGTATATTGAATACCAAAACAAAGTGCAGCTCTTTGATCTTTTGTATTGACCTGGCCAAAGAGATTTTTTTCAGCTTCTTCCTGTCTTCTATAACGCCAGTCAAATCCGATATATGGCATCAGCCATTGATTTCTGCCAATTAGCCGGCCAATATGCGTTTCACTTTCGTATCCTTTGTTGCGGTTTAAACCAAGGCGCCATTCGGTTTGCAGCACCCATCTTGTACTATTAAAAGCAATTTCTCCGTCACTTCCATTGCTTTCGAGGCCAACCTGGGCATAAGCATAAAATCTCCTGTCATCCTGGTAAACTTTTCGCAGATTCTGTTTAAATGTATCACCAGGTAAAATTGCATCCTGTTTCAAATTTGGAACATGTTGAACCGCTGGCGGCTGGGTTATACCTGAAGATAATTGGTGATTTATTTCCGCATCAGCATAATTGAACAAACGTCCCATACCTGCCATCATATGATATAGAATATGACAATGAAAGTACCAGTCCCCACGGCTCTCAGAAGCATTAAATTCGATGGTATCGGTTTCCATCGGCATGATATCCAATACGGTTTTCAATGGTGAATATTCGGCTTGACCATTCACCACTCTAAAAAAATGTCCATGTAAATGCATAGGGTGTCGCATCATCGAATTATTATAGATGATCATCCTGATGTTCTCACCTTTGCGGATAAGTATCTTGTCTGTTTCAGAAACGGTTTTGTTGTTGATCGTCCACACATATCGGTTCATGTTGCCTGTTAGTTCGAATCTCATTTCACGGGTGGGACCAGCGGGTAGGGTAGTTGGTTCAGGCGATTTCAGCATAGCATAATTTAAGGTTGTGATGTTTGCATTGCTGTCAACTATTTCAGGATACATTACTGTATTCATGTCCATTTGCTGGAGGCTCATGTTCATCCCCATGTCGTTCATAGTGCCGTCCACATTCATCATGCCATTCATCATTTTCATCCCCTCGAAATATTTCAAACGCGCGAGCGGATTGATTGAGTGCCTGGTTCCGTCACCTATCCATAAGCTTGTATTATTGGTTCGGTCCTCGGAAGTTGCATTGAATTCGTAGCTGCCCTTGTCAGGAATAGTAACCATTACATCATATGTTTCGGAAACACCTATTATCAAACGGTCAACTTCAACTGGTTCTACATCCTTTCCGTCCGTGGCTATTACTTTCATTTTGCCGCCTGAATACTGTAACCAGAAATAAGTGGATGAACTTCCGTTGATGATACGCAGGCGTACCTTATCGCCTGGTTGAAACTGCTTAGCTTCATCTTCCCGTTTTCCATTAGTGGTAAAAAGATCATAATACACATCACTTACGTCCATGGCCATCATGCGTTTCCACTCATTCTTAATCTTAGTATTAAATCTCTTCTCTTTTATTGCCTGCAGATAATCCTGTGTTGCGTTTTTCCTGATAGCATACCAGTCTGTTGCATTGTGCAAAGAACGTTCGACCTGTTCAGGTTTTTCATTAGTCCAATCGCTTAATAACACTGTGTACTCGTTAGCCGCTAAGGCTTTTTCTTTCTTATGAATAATAAAAGCACCGTACATGCCGGATTGTTCCTGTAACATGGAATGTGAATGATACCAGTATGTGCCGTTTTGAACTATCGGGAATCTATAAACAGCTGTAGTATGTCCTTTCACTGGTGCTGTAGTAAGATAGGGGACACCATCCTGATCATTGGGTAAAATAAGTCCATGCCAATGTATAGATGTTTCCATGTGCATCAGGTTATGGACATGGATCTCTGCGCTGTCTCCCTCGGTAAAATGAAGTGCCGGCGCCGGAATCTGGCCGTTGATAGCAATAGCCTTTACACTTTTACCAGTGTAATTAACAACGGTATCTGTTACATAAAGATGATAGATAACCTTGTTTCCTTTTCTATTCATGAATCCCTGGCGTTCCTGTACCGCATGTTTAGCGCCGGACATCGGATGCTGACCACTGGCATTCAATGAAAGTAATATCAACAACGGTATTAGTAAGTTATTCATAAAACAAAATAAGTATCATCATAACTTTAAGAATTATCATATCTTTTTCCGCTCTTTTTCCGCGGTACCTATTTCAGAGTTTCGCTTATGTTACCACAGGTTAACATGCTGCTTCCATAATATGGATTCTTTATTTGTTCAAAAGAGCTTATCCAATAGGCTTTTTTCATTGGACAATACTTGATATAAGCAGGCTTCAATTGTCGTTGGGTTTTAATTAAAGTAATTACCGATTCCGATAGTGCCTGGAATGCGGCCCGCTGTTTTACAAGATCCAGACTGCCCGCTATAGTGTTTGCATCAGCCTGTATTTTCTGTTGTAAAGCGTTTGCATTGGCCGCCTGATTCATTCCTGACTTATTATCAGGCAATTTTTTTAACACGGTTGAAATTTGCTTTGCAGCATTTGCAGCGCTTTTTGCATTGCTGTTTACTAAAGCATCTTTGATATTATAGTATTGTTCGAGCAAGGTCGCTGTTGTTGCAGAACTGTCCTGGCTCAAAGATGCCGCTGGTATTGTAAGCAGGGTCGCACCTGCTAACAACAAAGTCATTATTTTTTTCATGATAGCTAAGTTTATTATGCAAATCTAGCAGATCCGGGGCTGGAGCTTGTTATACTTTAATGGATTAAGGTTATAAGATTTTATATGACCTTATTTTTATTGAGGCCCGAAAAAATAAAATCCCTTTTCGGGATTTTATTTTAGCCGGTCTAAGAAGGAAATAAATTTTAACTGACTCGTTCAGCCTTATAACCTGTTGATTCTATCGCTTTCAAAAGTTGGGCTTCGTTGACTGTTTGCTGTGGATCAATAGTCAGAAATTTTTCGGGCGCCTGCAGATCAATCTGCCAGTTATCTTTTCCTATATTTTCATCTAAGACCGGAGCGACCATAGCTACACAACCTGAGCATTTTATTGTTGTTTTGAATTTTAGCTTTTGCATTTTAATATTTATTTTTAAAAGATTTTATTGTTGTTTATTGATACATTGCGTCAGCTTTTATACAATAACAGGTATCATTATCTTAATTACAATTTGGTGAGCTTTAGTCTTAAGCTATTGCCAACCACACTTAGGGAACTAAGCGCCATCGCAGCTCCGGCTATCATGGGATTCAAAAGAAAGCCATTAACCGGGTAAAGAATCCCCGCGGCCAGCGGTATGCCAATGATATTATAGATAAAGGCCCAGAACAGGTTCTGTCGGACTGCCCGTACTGTTCTTTTTGATAGCTTCAGCGCTTTTGGGATGCTGTTCAGATCTGAACTAATCAGGGTAATTTTTGCAACATCAATAGCGATATCTGATCCTTTGCCCATAGCAATACTCAGGTCGGCCTGGGCCAGCGCCTGTGAATCGTTAATGCCATCACCAACCATAGCGACAACCTTCCCCTGTTCCTGTAAAGATTTGATAAAACGCGCCTTATCGTCGGGCATCATTTCGGCTTTGAAATCTTTTAATCCTGCCTCAGCGGCTACTGCGCTTGCGGTCTGCATATTATCACCTGTCAGCATGTAAACCTCCAGGCCTTTATTCAATAAGGATTGAATGGCTTCCCGTGATGTTCTTTTGACTTTATCTGCAATGACAGCAATCCCAACCAGGTGTTGATCTTCAGCGAACAGGACTACAGTGTTGCCTTTAGACTGCAAGTCTGATATTTCATACGAAGATAATTCGGCGATAAATACACCAAGATCATTCATGAGTTTAAGATTGCCAATGCTATAATTTTTTTCCTGGTAGTTCCCTGTGATCCCATTCCCCGTTATGCTTTTGATATCTTTAAAAGTTACCGGTGCGATGGTTTCATCATTTAGATATTTGACTACAGCCTCAGCAAGCGGATGTTCAGAATTTGCTTCAAGTGAGCGGAGTATGGATAACAGATGCTGCTTTCGATTTTCAGCTAGTATTCTGAGGGCAACCACGGCCGGCTTGCCCTCAGTAATTGTACCTGTTTTATCGAGAACAACTGTATCAATCTTATAGGCTGATTCAAGACTCTCAGCATCTTTAATAAGAATATTGTTTTCCGCACCTTTGCCGATACCAACCATGATAGCAGTAGGTGTGGCTAAGCCCAAAGCACAGGGACAGGCAATCACAAGTACCGTAAGTGCACTGAGCAAGCCATGAGTAAAGGCATTATTTTCACCCAGTATCATCCACATTGCGAATGTCAGCAAAGAGATGCCAATAACAACTGGCACGAAGATCCCGGCTATTTTATCAACAAGTTGCTGAACGGGTGCCTTGCTTCCCTGCGCGTCCCGGACCATTTTTATTATCTGAGCCAGCACAGTGTCTCCGCCAACTTGTTCCGCTTTGAAACGGATGCTGCCTTTTTGATTGATAGTACCTGCAAACAATTTTGCATTCCCCGTTTTTAGAACCGGTACAGGCTCTCCACTGATCATACTTTCATCTACATAAGATTCACCGCTTATCACTATGCCATCGACAGGTATCTTTTCACCAGGTTTAACCAACAAAGTATCTCCAACCTTTACCACTGATATTGGGACCTCCATCTGATGGCCGCCTTCGTGTATTATTGTCACGGTTTTCGGTTGTAAGCCTATTAGTTTTTTCAGGGCCGAAGAAGTATTCGATTTAGCTTTCTCTTCCAGGAGTTTTCCAAGCGAAATAAATGTAATGATTACAGCAGCAGCCTCGTAATAAACATGCGGATGCAGGCCGCGCAGATGCCAGAACCGGGGATATATAGTATTGAACAAGCTAAAGAAAAATGCCACCCCGGTACTTAACGCAACAAGGGTATCCATATTCGCTTTTCTATATTTAGCTAGTTTAGCAGCATTGACAAAGAAGCTTCTGCCAAAATAAAAAATAACCGGGGCAGATAGTATCATCATTATCCAGTTGCCAAACGGAACATCCATAAAAAACATACCGATTGTTACGACGGGTGCAGATAATATTGCGGTCCATACTGTTCTTGTTTTTAATTCCCGGTAACGTTTCGATTGGGCGTCTGTTTGAATCTGTTCTTTGTTCTCTGTATCGATCACCAGGTCGTAACCAATTGAACGGACTGTGTTTTGCAAATCTGCTTTAGTTACAACTCCGGGATTATATTCAACCCAGGCAATTTGATTCACAAAATTTACACCGGCATCTTTTACTCCATCTTTCGATTTCAACATCGATTCCACGCTTATCGCACAGGCCGCACAGGACATTTCTAAAACTGGAAAGGTTTCTTTTATCATTCCTTCGTTAACTGCCTGTCTTTTGTTTTGAATTGAAATTGTACTGTTCATTTATTCATCTTTTGTTGTATTGTACTCATATTGATTATTTCCGACCTGTTTACAAAGTTCGGAAAGGCAGGCGGGATGATTATTATACTTTAAAGTATAAGTTGTATATAATTTTATGATCACAAATGATCAACCTTAATCATCAGCACAAATTATCAGTACAAATTATCAGTACAGATTGAAACCTGGAATCCGGGAAGAGTTAGTAATCGGGAATTAAAGTTGCCGGTTATGAATGTGTTGAATTCGCGTTAACTCCTTAAATGCAGACGGAGTCAGGCCCGTAATGCTATTAAATTGTTTGGAGAGATGTGATACGCTGCTGAACCCAAGCGCAAAAGAGATATCGGTAATTGTTTTATTTGTGGTTGTAAGCAGAGATTTTGTTTTTTCAATTCTATATTGAAGAATAAATTTTTCAATTGTGGTGTTTTCAACCGTCAAAAATATCGTTGAAATGTTTTCATACGCGAGGTTTAATTTATCAATTGCCAAACGGGAAAAGTTGAAATTGGGTTCAAAGACGAATTTACCTGAATAAACTTCTTCGACAAGCTCCTTTAACTCGTGGACCAATCTCTCTTTCCTGTTTTGGAGAAGACTGAAGCCAAGGTTCTGCAGGCGCTCATCAACAAGACGGTAATTTATCGGAGTCCCGGTTTCTATGATTGCTTCACCCAGTGAAATTTGACTTACTGCTAATGACAGATCCTGCAGTAATTCACGAACTGATTCAATACACCGTTCGCAAACCATTCCTTTTATATAAAGCTTTTGCTGTTCCATTGATTGGTGTTTTGCAAATTGCAAAATAACATATCATTGGATTTCCTTTGTTATATGATTGTGACTGCGATTTATATAATTATGCGGATAATTAATTGAGGTTGATTTAATTAATCATGGAGTTTGTCAAGAGGTTTTCGTTTATTTTCTTTCAGATTTTTGAAATGTGAAGGCGTTAATCCTGTAATTTTCTTAAACTGCTGTGAGAGATGCTGAACGCTGCTATATCCCATTTTATCTGCGATCTGGCTAAGACTTAATTCATCATACATCAATAATTCCTTCGCTTTTTCGATTCGTTGAAGGATAGTATATTTTTCTATGGTGATTCCTTCTACCGAGCTAAAAAGGGTAGTGAGATAATGATAGTCCAGCTCCAGTTTATCTTCCAGTACGGCTGATAATTTGAAGTTTAACTCGTTTTCATTGTAGTGTACCAGCGAGACAATGGTATTTTTTATTTTTTCGACAATGCGGGACTTTTTATCATCAAGTATTTCAAATCCCGCCTGCTGAAGATTATCGCTTAGTCTTTCCAATTTGTCCTTAGATAATCCGGTGGTTAGTTCAATTTCTCCCAACTGAATATCCTTATACTGAATGCCCTCTGCTTCCAATTCCCGGCGAATTGCCGTGATACAACGTTCACAAACCATATTCTTAATGTAGAGATGCATAATGTTTAGTTCGTTCAAAAATATAGGATTGGTGTCAGCGTCACTGCATAATTAGTCTTAAATATTACTATTAAACCATTTCCAGGGGTTAAGGGGATCCATTAAAGAAAAATTATCGCTGATGGGTGACTACAGGCAATTCTTAAAATTTTCAAAAAATGGTATTAGTATTTGGAACGTACGTTTTAAATCGTACCTTAGGTTTATGAAGGAGCTGAAGAACGAAAAAAATCAGGAACCCGTGCCAACCAAAACTGAGATGGACGTCTTGCAGATACTATGGAGCCATGGTCCATCCACTGTGCGTTTTGTTCATGATATCCTTAATACTCAGAAGGAAGCGGTACAATATACTTCTACATTAAAACTAATGCAGGTCATGGTTGAGAAAAGTATGCTTGCCCGCGATGAATCGAGTATGAAACATATTTACCGGCCTTTGCTGGAAGAAGAAAAAACAAAGGGTTTTATGTTGGGCCGGTTCCTTGATTCGATGTACAATGGCTCGGTCAGCAACCTGGTTCTTGCCTTGCTCGATAATGAAAAAACATCAAAAAAGGAACTTCAGCTATTGAAGGATCTTGCAAAAAAACTGTCAGACGATAAACAATAATTGTAATCTTAAGATATGAGCGCAGCTTTCATTGATAATTTATTGCATAGCCTAAGCTGGACGTTTATCCATTCCCTTTGGCAGGGGTTGATACTCACGATTCTTGCGGGTATCGTGATTTATTGCACAAGAAAGGTTTATGCATCGGTACGTTATGGCATACTTTCCATCCTGTTTTTTCTTTTTATTGGTGCTGTTAGTACCACCTTCATGATTGAATGGAACACGGGTACAGTAACATCCCCGGGATTACGGATGCTGGAAAACCTGGCAGATACAAAACTGCTTTTCAATCAGTCGATATTTGGCCAGTATTATATAACGCTGGTAGTATTTCTAAATGCAAACGCTCAATGGATAGTTTCTGCCTGGCTGATCGTTCTTCTTTTTAAGTCGGCCAGTATAATAGTGGATCTGTTCTATGTTCATAAATTGCGGAATCAAAATCTTTTTTCGCCTTCTCGTGAATGGCAATCAAAATTTCACCTGTTAAGTGAGCAGCTGGGTATCAGGAAAAAGATTGCTTTTATGGAGTCGGCATTAGTAAAAATACCTGCTGTTGTTGGATATTTTAAACCTTTAGTCTTGATCCCTGCGGGAGTTCTTACACAACTCCCGGCCGGGGAAGTAGAATCCATATTGCTTCATGAACTGGCGCATATCCGGCGTCATGACTATTTGGTAAACTTCATTCAACGCGTGGCTGAACTGATATTTTTCTTTAATCCCGGACTGTTATGGGTTTCTTCTCTTCTTCGTATTGAAAGAGAAAATTGTTGTGATGACCTGGTCATATCTACCACAGGAAATAAAGCTGAGTATCTCAATGCAATCATAAGTTTCAAGGAACATTCAATGAAACAATCGGGTTATGTGCTTGGGCTGTTTGGAAAACAAAACCTTTTGCTTCAACGAATGATCCGTCTCGTTCATCATAAGAACAGGATTTTGTCGCCTGTTGAATTCGTTTTTTTTATCACAAATATTGTCATTTTTGTTTTGCTCTTATCAGCGATGCAAAAGCCGGAAATATTAAATTCGGTAGTTTCAACACCTGTTAAGCTATCTGCTGAACCGTTGACATCTTTCGCAGGGAACCATGCTGCAGATGCGCAAACGATAATCAGCCAGGAACTCAATCCTGGAACCCGGGAACCTTCTCAAAAATTGAGTCGCCGGCCTGCAGGTAAAAGAGGATCTCAAAAAACAACAATTTTTGAGGACCAATCATCCAGCAATGAAAAAATATTACAGATCCAGGAACATTCAAATACAAATGAGTTGCTTTCTGAATTGACTCAGCAACGAATAGATGCAGGTCAATTCCTCCAGGATGAATATCTTAAACAAATAAACAAAGATCAATTTGCAGCAAGCAACAGCAAGGACAGGGAATTACTTGAAGAAATGTTTAAGCAGGCCGACAATGATTTGATACAATCTAAAATACTGAAATTACAGCTTGATAAGGATCGTGCCCAGGCAGAAAGAGATCGTCAACAAGCTCAAAAAGACAGGCTTCAGGCCGAAAAGGATCGTCAACAAGCTGAAACTGACAGGATCATCGCAGACAGAGATCGGGAACAGGCGGATATTGATAGAATGCATGCTGAAAAAGACAAAGTAAGCGCAAAACTGGACAGGGTTAAAAAGAACAGCTCAAAAGCTGAGATTGATAGAAAAAGAATTTGAAACCCTAACCGATTTTTCCAACAGTTTAACACATGAGACAAATTCGCTTAATAGCGAACAGGCATCGTTTTGCCCAATTCTTACATAAAAAAATACAAAATGAAAATGAAATTATTATTGACGGCTTTGCCCATTTTAGCCCTGCTCCTACAGGTTAGCCCTGCGGGGGCACAACAGAAAACAGTAACCCAGAAAAAAGAAACCAGGTCTTCTATAAATCTCAGAAGTGTTACCACGGACGAGTCGGGTGAGACTATGATTGATTACCAGGATGACGGCCATCGCCATAAGATAAGGATGAAGGGATCCAAAATCGTTGAGATGAATATTGATGGTAAAAAAATTCCTGAAGAAGATTTTTCTAAATATGATGCGACAGTAAAAAAGATCTTGTTACAGGTTGAAAAAGATCGTGAACAGGCAGATAAGGACCGCGTACAAGCAGAAAAAGACCGTCAGCAAGCCGACCGCGATCGTGACCAGGCTGACCTGGATCGTAACCAGGCTGATAAAGACAGGGAACTAGTGGAAAAGCAGCGCGAACAAGCGGAAGAGGATCGGCAGAGGGCCGATGAGGATCGCCAAAGAGCAGTGCAGGATAAAAAACAGGTTCAAAACGAACGCGAGCAGATTGAACAGGACCGCATCCAGGTAACCAAAGACAGGGAGCGCGCATCAATGGATAGGAAACAAGCTGAAAAGGATAGAGAGCAGGCGGGCCATGATCGTGATCAGGCAGTAGAGGATCGTAAGCAAGCCGAACTTGATCGTAAGCAGGCAAATGAAGATCGAAAATTATTAGAGGGGATGATAAATGATGTTGTGAGGGAAAAGATTGTTGATAACAAAGAAGCAGTTAAGTCTTTAATACTGGACGAAACAGCGTTAACAGTAAACGGGGTTAAACAGAATGACAGCCTTCATAATAAATTCAAAACAAAGTATCTGAAAAAAAGTGGTGGCCGGATCAGCTACAAAAACTCTGGTGGATCTAAGGGAGTCTCGATTGATTGATTTTCCGCTTTTGGATAATAATGTAAACAATCTAAATAGCCGCGGAATATGATAAACCCCTCCGAATAACCAATTATTCCCGATATGAAAAAAACTTTCCCAAAATGGAAACAAAATAAATCGACCTTATTTTGAAACCATCGCTGACATTGAGTTTCATAGTTGGCACATTGTTGGGATATAACTAATCGGTTTTTCATAGGATATTGGATTTTAAACACGGCCTGGGTTTCTACCCGGGCTTTTATTATTTCAGGAGATTGTAGCCAACACGGATATTTTGCTTCCATTGTTTTTTGGCCTGGTAATATATTTTAATAATTCAAGAATCAATACTGAGGCAACTGTCACAAGTAGTATTACACTCATCAGGTTCCAATCAATGTATGCTGTTTTGAAAATCGGTTGAAGGTCCGGTATGTAAACGATCAATAATTGCAAAACAACAGTTAAGATAATCGCGCCCCAGAGTCCCCGGTTTGAAAATAGTTCAATTCTAAACATCGAGTGATAGATTGAACGTACAGATAATGCATTGCCCAGTTGCATAAAACACAAACCGGTGAATACTGCGGTTTGTTGGGTCCTGCTATCATAACCTTCTTTAATTGTAAACCATTGAAGAAAAATGGCTGCAGCTGCCATGATGATACCTGTAAATATTATCCTTGGGACAAGGCCCCCTGCAAATAAATTTTCTCCCGGTGGCCGTGGTGGACGGGTCATTATATCTTTTTCTGCAGGTTCGCCAACCAGGGCAAGTCCGGGTAAACCATCAGTAACCAGGTTTATCCATAATATGTGGATAGGGAGCAGGGGAATGGGAAGTCCTATTATTGGCGCAAAAAAGATGGTGAGTATCTCTCCGAAATTGCAGGCTAATACATAAAGAATAAATTTCCGGATATTGTCATAAATCCTTCGCCCCTCCTTTACGGCTTTTACTATAGTGGCAAAATTATCGTCGAGCAGGATCATGTCTGCGGCTTCTTTAGTAACGTCAGTTCCGGTTATTCCCATGGCAATTCCTATATCTGCCTGTTTTATTGAAGGGGCATCATTTACTCCATCACCGGTCATTGCTACGAACTCACCATTTAATTGTAAAGTTTTAACAATATTGAGTTTTTGTTCAGGCGAAACCCGTGCATACACCAGGATATTTCTGACCTGGCTTTTAAATTCATCATCGCGCATTTGTTGAAGTTCCGCACCTGATTTTACGTTCATTGATTTTTCTTCAATCATTCCCAGTCTTTCTCCAATGGCCAATGCGGTGAGCGGTTGATCACCCGTTATCATTACCGTTTTTATACCTGCTGTTTTACATTGCCTGATTGCTTCTATCACTTCCAGCCTCGGGGGATCAATCATGGCTGCCATTCCAAGGAAATCAAGACCGGATTCCATGGTTTCTG
The DNA here is from genome assembly GCF_035489435.1 of Flavitalea sp. NCBI lineage: Bacteria > Pseudomonadati > Bacteroidota > Chitinophagia > Chitinophagales > Chitinophagaceae > Flavitalea > Flavitalea sp. The sequence goes on along the minus strand of NZ_DATHKG010000161.1, from coordinate 43,659 downwards.
TTATCTGACCTGGATTTTGATCGAATATTTTATACGCAAAAAATAGTACTCTTAGCCCTTCTGTAGCCCATTCGCGGTTCAGATCAAGGAGGCCGGGAACCTGATCTTTGTATCGTGGTGAAAATAACTCTGCTATTTTACCTGGCGCACCTTTGACGAACAGGATCCATTTGCCCTCATGTTCGTGCAAGGTGCTCATACGCATTCTTACTGAATCAAAGGGAAGTTTTGCGACAGGCAGGAATTTGTTGCCGGCTTCTTCTTTGGTTTTTCCCTTTGTAATAGCGTACTTAACCAGTGCGGTTTCTGTTGAGTCGCCTAACAGATCATTATCTGCTGAAAACCTCACTTCATTATTAAGCAGCATAGCATAAGTGAACAGATCTTCCCTTTCAGATGCGGCCTTTGTTTTTTCAACAGTCATCACGTTCTGCGTAAGCGTTCCTGTTTTATCACTGCATATATAAGTAACCGAACCTAAGGTTTCAACAGCAGGTAGTTTTCGCATGAGGGCATTTTGTTTCACCATCCTTCTTGCCCCGTTTGCGAGTGCTATGGTGATAACAGCAGGTAAAGCCTCGGGCAGGGCTGCAACAGCTAATGACAGTGCTGTGAGGAACATTTCAAATATCGGTTCGCCCCGGTACAATCCAAAGCCAAAAACGATAACACAAATAATAATAACAATAACCGCAAGTTGCCTGCTGAAAACCGCTAGTCGTTTCTGAAGTGGTGTTTTTTGAATTCCGACCTCCAGCAAGCCGGCTATTTTTCCTATCTCTGTTTGCATCCCTATAGCAGTAACCACGGCTTTGCCTGAACCATTGCTCACTATAGTGCCTTTGAAAACCATATTATGCTGATCGCCCGGAACGAGATCAGGTTCCTGGATTTGATCTGTGATTTTTTCAATTGAGTGACTTTCCCCGGTTAGCGATGCTTCATCAGTTTTTAGCGCATTCACTTCAAGTAACCTGGAATCAGCAGGAACAATATCACCGGCTTCCAACAAAATAATATCGCCTGCCACTAAATCCTTCGCTTCCTTTTTCATTGGCAGCCCATTACGCAAAACGACTGTGGACTGGGCCACCATTTTCTGAAGCATCCTGACAGACTTCTCAGCGTTGTATTCCTGGGAATAACCCATCCAGGCGTTTGCTATGATGATAGCCAGTATTACAAAAGCATCAGTGTGTTCGCCTGCAACAAATGAGATTGCTGCCGCAATGATCAGAATGAGGATCATTATATCCGCAAATTGGGAGATGAGAATGGCCAGGCGGCTTTTTTGTTTGGCATCTGCAAGGACATTATACCCGGATTTTTTTTGTAATCTTTTTACGTCATCGTCCTTTAAGCCGATTGGTGAAGTTTGTAATTGCTGTAATACTTCTTCTTTTGTCAGTTGATAGTAGAGCGCCATGTTGTTTAGACTTCAGGTATCAAATTAAGAAATGCCTGAACATATTACTCAGAATTTATCAACGAGGTTGTAACAATTTTCATGTTTTCGGTTCAAATGAAAAATTTAAATCTGACAAATCATGAAAAAGACAGCGATTCTCATCTCAATGATTTTATTGGCCCAGTTCGTAATTAGTCAAAAAGCGATATCCGTCGCAAAATCAGGTACAGGAAGTCACATTATTTTTTTGCCGGGATTTACCGTTCCAGGGTCCGTTTGGGAGGAAACAATAAAAAACCTTGATAAATCCTATACCAGCCACCTGGTGTCTTATGCTGGCTTTGATGGATTAAAAGCCATTGATACGCCCTGGTATGATGCTATTAAAAAACAATTGGCAGACTATATCAGGAATGAAAAACTTTCAAATATTACTTTGATCGGGCATAGCATGGGTGGAAATTTAGGGGTTGACATAGCTGCGGAAATGCCAGATCGTGTGGCTGGACTTATAATTATTGAATCACTTCCCTGCATGAGGGAGTTAATGATGCCGGGAGTTCCGGCCAGCAGCGTAACATACAACAACAGTTATAATACCAGGCTGCTCGTAGTGTCACCTGAAGATTTCAAAAAAATGGTCAATGGTACCTCTGCATATATGACCAATGTAACTTCAAAAGTTGAAGAACTTAATAACTGGTCTATCAAAGCCGACAGAAAAACTTATGTTTACGGTTACACTGATCTGCTTAAACTCGATCTGAGGGATAGACTGTCCGCTATCAATACCCAGACACTCATACTGGGTGCATCTTTCCCGGACAAAAAAGTGATATTATCCAACTATGAGAAACAATATAGCAATCTGAAAAATAAGGAAATCGTGATAGCGGACTCCAGTAAACATTTTATTATGTTTGATCAACCCGCATGGTTATACGCACAGGTAAATAACTATTTAAACAAACATGCCAAATAACGAGGTTCTCTTCGAATCCCTGCATCAGGAATACCGCTCTATGGTTCTGCAGATGTGCCTGGGTTTTATGAAAGGAGACAGCGACCTGGCGAAAGATTTATCCCAACAGGTTTTTATCAATACATGGCAGGCGCTTAGTAAATTTAAAAATGCTTCAAGCCACAAGACCTGGATTTACAGGATCACTGTCAATACCTGCCTGAAGTACATCCGTGATAAAAAAGACAATTTCAAAATTCCGATAGATGATGTGCATACTGTTGTTGCTGATGATCCAAACCAGCTTTCAGCTACCAGAAATCAATCGTTATACCTGGCAATCGGCCAGCTGGGTGAAGTGGATAGATTAATCATAATGATGATCCTTGATGAACTTGAGTACCAGGAGATTTCGGCTATTGTCGGAATCAGCGAAGGAAATCTTCGGGTTAAAATCCACCGAATAAAAAAACAACTCAAAAAAATACTTGAAAATGAGTGATGAGTTAGATGACCTGAAAAAATTGTGGCAGGATTCGAAAAGCAATAATCGTGATAGTTCCGCGGATATTTTGAATACCATTGTCATAGCCAGGCAGCAAATGAAGCGTGCTGCCAGGTTGCAGCTGACTGGTTTATTCATTTTAATAATCATTGCAACAGGTCTCTGGGCATTTTTTTCGTATGTCGCGAGGTTTCAGCAACCCATCAGCATTATAGGTGCCGGTTTAATGTTAGGCGGCATTATACTTAGGATTATCATAGAATTGTTCAGCATCTTCCTGTCAGTCAATATTGACCTGGCGGAACCTGCTATCAAGACCAACAACGCTTCTTTAACATATATCCGCTTTCGAAAAACAGTGAACGGTCCCATTACAGCTATCATCCTTATCCTATATACAATCGGTTTCTATATGCTGACCCCCGAATTCAGCTTGTATTTCACTATCCCTGTTCTCATTTTGATTGATTTGTCTTACCTGGTTGCAGCGATAATTTTTACCTGGTTTATCCGCAATGCTGTGAAGAAAGAAATGAAGATATTAAAGCAAGTTCTTCGGATCACCAATGATCTGAGGGGGACGAATGATCTGAGTTGAGACGAATGATCTGAAGGGAGACGAATGATCTGAGTTGAGATCAATTATCTGAGGCCGGAAGAATGATCTGGGAGAGCCGAATGATAATCTGACTTAAAAAATTTCATAGTGACCTGAAATAAATGCTAAATTAGTGTAAACACTTATTTTTACCCTGTAATTACATCAACCTTCGACAGTTTTCTGGTTTATAATGTGTGTGTTATAATTTAAAATAATTGATCACCCCCAAACCAACCCCCTCATGTCTGTAACTATTGACGATCACCAAAGATTGGATGCATTACAGCAATTTCCCCTGGAAGGCAGCTGCAAAGGCCGGTTTGCCTTCGGCAATGTTAATGCAGATTTTGCCCAGTCACTATTGCCTTCTGAGTTAGTTTTGGCACCTCAAAGCTACTCTCCGGCCGGACAACATCCACTGCTGTTGATGTTTAATGACACCCACCTCAATTCGAATCCGAACGTTGAGAAACATATCCTGGGCGGTGTATTGCCTGAGTTAAAGCTACACTACTATGAATTTATTGTGATGTTACCTTATGTTCAGTTTTCAGACAGCAGGTATGACTCAAAGGGGCCGTATTGTTATTTGCCGGTCCTATACCTGGACAGCTATGCAGCGGTGGCAGGGGGAAGATTGTTCTGGGAGTTCAATAAAGAAATGGCGGATTTTACGGTTGATGATAGCAGTTATACAGTAACGGCGAGGTCTACAGGTAAACCGATGCTTTCTGCTACCACCGGGATCATGAGTTTGATGGAAGCTGACAGCACTGTGCAGGGCTTCGAGGATATCTCGCCAATGTTGGTATTACCGGTTATAGAGCACGGACCTTATGGTTATGTAAGCTCGGTTTACAAAATTGATTTTGAAAACATAGATATAGCGCCTGCAGGGCTTGAACTGGTTAATGAAACCTCTTCTTACCTCCCGGAAGGCATATTCAGTTCTCCCAGCATTCTCGAACAACCGCTTGGTGCCTTTTACATGAATTATAACTGGGCGCTTTCATACATCGAATTCATAAAATTCTAAGCATGGCAGTACAAAAAATCGCGGTTTTGGGTGGAGGAATGGGCTCACTGACTTCAGTATTTCAGCTAACATCTGATCCGGATTGGAAATCAAAATATGAAATCACTGTGTACCATATGGGATGGAGGCTGGGTGGCAAGGGTGCCAGTGGTCGTAACGCTTCCGTAGGGCAGCGGATTGAGGAGCATGGACTTCATCTATGGTTTGGCTTTTATGATAATGCATTCAATATTATCCAGGAGGTGTATAAAGCCAACAACCGAACCCCTGGAAGTCCCCTTGCAACCTGGGAGGAAGCGTTTACCGGTTATGATTTTATAGCGCTGCAGGAACAGGTTAATAACGAATGGCAGAGCTGGCCATTTGTATTACCTACAAATTCGATAACGCCAGGTTATGGTGGACCACCGCCAACCATGGAAGATTTTGTACAGAAGATCGTGAATTTTATTCTTGATCGACATGAAGAGTTTATTCAAAAAACTTCTGCCCCTGTCCAGGCAAAGGTGCATGCGTCCGGGATAGCCGGTGAATTCGCGTGGCTGAAATTAAAATTCGGCGAACTCGTAACGGATGTTGAACATGCCCTGGAAAACACGGGCGGATTTCTTTTGCATGCAGCTTTGAAAGCCGCGATTGCCGGTGAACACCTGCTTGTAAAAGAGATATTAGGTCATTTTATGACCTGGTTGAAAGGTATCGCGGATGGTGTGATGGATCATGATACCGAACTGCGAAGATTTTTTATCATGGCAGATCTGGGTGTTGTCTCTGTGGTTGGTATGGTAGAAGATAATGTAATAGAAAAGGGATTTGATGTAATAAACAACTATGACTACCGGGACTGGCTGGCCAAACACGGTGCCACGGAAATCTCCATCAATTCTACAATTGTTCAGGCGGTTTATGGGCTTGTTTTTGGTGGGAAGGAGCAATATACTTTCGAAGCGGGAGTTGCAATGAGAGGACTGTTAAGGCTTGGTCTTACTTTTAAGGGACATGTTTATTACCGGATGATGGCGGGTATGGGGGACGCGATTTTTGGACCAATGTACCAGGTGCTCCTTCAACGCGGGGTTAACTTCCAGTTCTTCAACAAAGTAACTAATCTTGGTCTTGATATTCATAATAACATCAGCACGATTTCCATCGATGTGCAGGCAACACTCGCTGAAGGTTATACAACTTATGATCCGCTGGTAACTGTAAATGATTTGCCTTGCTGGCCGAATTTCCCTAACGTCCAATACCTGGCACAGGGCACAGAGATCGCGCAACAAAACGTGAACCTGGAATCTTATTATTCAACCTGGCCGGCTGTAAAACAAAAACAACTGATATATGGACAGGATTACGATCTAGTGATACTGGGTATTTCAATAGGAGCCTTGCCAACCGTAGCCAAAGAACTCATACTGAAAAGTACCGCCTGGCAAAACATGGTAAAAAATGTTGTCCCGGTAAGTACTATTGCCTTTCAACTATGGCTCAATACTACCATCGCTGATATGCAATGGCCTTTTGTTAAAGACGGCCTTGCCCTTCTGGGGTCTTTCCAGGAGCCCTATGATACCTGGGCAGATATGAGCGACCTGATTGACCGTGAAAGCTGGCCGGCTGGCTTTACACCGGCTAACATCGCATATTTCTGCGGGCCAACACCAGCACCAAATGCCGGCCAGATTCTGCAAAATGCCATGCAATCAAATTTTACCGACACTAATTTTCCAACCGTTCAAACGGACTTTGCAAAACAATGTGCATTGGATTACCTGCAACAATTGTCGACATATATCTGGCCAGGTATTTCAAAGGGGCAGAACGATTTTGATTTCAGTAAACTCATTGATCTCAAAAATGGCCAGGGACAAGCGCGGTTTGATGACCAGTTTTTCAGGGCGAATATCGATCCTACAGAATTGTATGTTATGTCATTCACCGGTAGTTCAGCTTATCGCCTGAACACCGATCAGACACATTTATTTCCTAACTTATATATTACCGGCGATTGGATCAACAATGGTTTTAATGCTGGTTGCATAGAAGCCACTGCAATGGCCGGATTACAAACTGCCCGGGCCATATCCGGACAGAACTTTGAGATTCCGGGAGAAAAAGATCTATAAAAGAACGTGGTTACAATTAAGGGATTTGAGTCTATTGAAACGATGGTTGATGCTCCGCTTTTTAGTATGATGCGGGTAGAGGATTTATTGCGCCATGAAAAATTTATCGCGAAGGTTTATCGTAACCCAAACGAGCACCAGATACAATCTTTGAAAAACATGGTGCAGCTTGTGATAGAAAAAAACTGGAGCGAAGCCCTGCAACCTCTGAATGTTGTACAGGAGCAAGGTTCAATAGCGGTTATTTTCAAAGATAGTGCAGGCTTCATATTGCAGCAGTATATTCATCAACAGAAAAAAATTAAACCAACTGCGTTTGTACGCCTGGCCCTTAGTATATGCCGCATGTTGTCGGCCTTTCATGCAGGGGGATGGATTATAGGCAATTTGCGGCCTGAACATATTTTCATTGATCCTGATAAAGCTATCTGTAAACTATCAGATTTCCGGAAAGCCTCACGCGTCTTCAAAAAAGAAACGGATAATTATTCTGCCTTTGCCAGTGCCGGAGATCTCGACTATATAAGTCCCGAACAAACCGGGCGCATAAACCAGGTAATTGATTTTCGTTCTGATTATTATTCGATCGGTGTTATATTTTATGAAATGCTTACCGGGCGACCTCCATTTGTCAGCACCAGTTCCTCGGAGCTGTTGTATGCACATATCGCCCGGCAGCCAGCAGCATTAAATGTGGTTGATCCTTATCTTCCGCAAGTACTAAACGATATCGTATTGAAGTTGTTGGCCAAAAATCCCCAGAACAGGTATCAGAGCACAACGGGATTGATCCACGATCTTGAGCAATGCATTCGATTTTTCAATGATGATAATTACCGCGAAAATTTCAGGCTGGGGGAAAAAGACTATGTCAGCAGGATAACTATTTCTGCAAAATTGATGGGGCGCGATCCCGAACTTGTTCTGATGAATGATGCCTACCAGCTTGCAAAGATGGAAAAAAAACAGGCCCTTTATATCGGCGGTTATTCAGGTGTTGGTAAAACCCGGTTGGTACAGGAGTTTCAGCGCACAATGGTAGAAACATCCACATTTATCACCAGGGCTAAGTTTGATGCTCTTCAGCGAAATTCCCCATACACTGCCCTGATCGCTGCCATGCGGGATCTCATAAGGAATTTGTTGCGTGAAGACGAAGATAAATTCATTTATTGGAAGCGTAGGCTAATTGATTTCCTGAAAGGTAATGGACAAATTGTTATCAATGTAGTTCCGGAACTTGAAATTCTCATCGGCAAGCAATTCCCTGTCGATGACTTGTCGCCTGATGAATCACAAAATCGATTCCAGCAAACCTTTTCAAATTTTATCGCGGCTTTTAGTTCAGACGAACATACACTGATCGTTTTCCTTGATGATTTACAATGGGCCGATCTTGCATCTATCAAGCTCATTGAACTAATAGTTCTAAACAATAGTATCAGGAAGTTCTTTTTTATTGGTGCTTACCGGGATCATGAAGTTGATCCTACACATGCACTCGTAATTTCGCTTGCAAGGCAACAACAGCGGTCTGATATCAAGGAAATAAAGTTGTTGCCACTGGCAAAAAACACGATAGGTGATTTTATTCTTGATACTTTGCAAAACCAGGTTGAGAGACCCGCTCAACTGGTAGATCGGATATTTCAAAAAACACAGGGTAATATTTTTTTTACAATACAGCTGATCACTTCACTGAACGAAACAGGTGTGCTAGCTAAAGATGAATCCGGTCTATGGCAATGGAGCGAGAAAGGATTGCTTGATTTCAACCTGGGCGATAATGTAGTTGAGCTGCTGATTCAGAAAATAAATAACCTGAGCGAACTTCAGAAAAAAATCCTGACAACGGGGGCTTGTGTCGGTGACAGTTTTGATCTGCTGACTGCAGTGAATCTTATCGACGAAAATTTATTTAAGGTTGCGGATGTATTGCCTGAAGTCATTAATACCGGCTACCTTATAGCCGCAGATGATAATCTTGATCATTATACACGGTCATCCCATAATATCAGCGAAACAGACATCAACCGTATTGGTAATGTTCGTTTCCAGTTTGCACACGACAGGATTCGCCAGGCCTGTCTCTCACTGGTAAATGAAGAAGAGATTGCTGTTATTAATCTCCGGGCCGGACAGTTCAAACTAAAAAATTACACTGCTGCAGAAATAGAAGAAGAAATATTTATTATTGCCAGTCATTTTAATAAAGGCAGACAGTTTATTAAGCAGAAGGAAGATTTTGACAATCTCATAGAGATAAATTTGCGTGCGGGCAGAAAGGCAAGCAGCGCAACGGCTTATGATTCCGCGATAAACTACTTACATCCTGGACGGCAATCATTAAACTTCATCGATCATTACCGGCAACTCTTTGAGTTTTACCTGCTGGGTGCAGCCTGCAAGTATCAGACAGGAAAATATGAAGAAGCTGAGAAAGACCTGGATGAATTATATGGGCATTCTCAAACCAGGCTTGATAAACTTGAAGTATTGATGCTGAAGGTGTATATGTACACTTCGAATGATGAGAAGGAAAAAGCGGTTGAGGCCGGTCGCACTGGTTTTGGACTTTACGGTTTATATATGCCAAGATCAAAGCCGGTAATAATGCTTGCCGTTTTTAAGGATATCATCAAGGCTAAATGGTTGTTAAGAGGCAAAATAATGGACAATTTGCCCCAACATGCCATTATGAAAGATCCTGAACAAATACGGTTTCTTGAATTTACTCTCGCCGTATCACCACCCTCATATCAATATGATCAGAATCTTTTTGCCTGGGGCGTAATGCAGATGGTCAATTATTCTTTGAAGTATGGTAATAACGGGGTTGCTTCATTTGGTTATATGGGTTATGGAATGATCCTGGCCCAATCATTTGGTGATTATCAGACAGGGAAGAAACTGGCTGACACAGGTATCCAGATTAACAAACAGCTTGGTTATACTGTTTTGAAATGGAAAATTGGAATGTGTTATCACAACTTTGTTCAACATTGGACACAGCCTGTGAGGCCCGAGTTTGATAATATGCAGGAGATCATAAATGGCTGTCTTGCGAACGGAGATCCAATTTACGCAGGCTACGGGATCTTTCATTATCACCAGAAAAAATTTGTTCTTGGTTTTCCCCTTCCTGAACTGCAACAGTCTTGTGAAAATTATCTGCGCGTAGTAGATCAGCGTGGGGACCTGGAAACAAGGCATTTCCTGGAAGGTTATTATCACGCCATCCGTTGTTTGCGCGGTATTGAAGACAGTATAATTTTGATGGGGCAGGCATTCAATGTGCCGGAACGGCTTTCTCAGATCGTCGCTTCTTCATCTTTCTCATGTGCAGCAGATACCTATATCGCTTACATGAATATTCTTTACCAATTCGGCTTTGTACAGGAGGCCCTTAAGCAATACCTGGATAGTGCCAGGTTTATGGCGTTTATATATCACCGTTATGAGTATGCGGAGTATAATTTCTATGGTGGCTTGATTTGTGCGATGGCACATGAAAAAAAATTTACACCTGCCCGCCCTTATCTTAAGATGCTCAATGTTCATCTTAAAAAACTTAAGAAATGGTGCGAATACTGCCCGGATAATTTTGAGCCCCAATATTTTTTGCTCCAGGCAGAATTGGCCAGGATCACTGGTAACACCGGGGGTACGGCAACTTTATATGAGAAAGCTATAAAAAGTGCAGATAAATATCTTTATATAAATTTCAAGGCGCTGGCAAATGAACTTGCCGGAAGGTATCATGCAGGTTCCGGCAACGCGATCATTGCAAAAACTTACCTGGATAATGCCAGGAATGCTTACCTGCAATGGGGAGCAATTGGAAAGGTCCGGCATATTGAGAAAGAGTTTAGTGAACTGGTCGGGCAAAGTATCCTGGAGAAAATGCAGATGGGAAATCAACCGGTCTCTTTACAGCATATTGATCTTAACCTTGTGCTGGAAGCTTCGCAGGCTGTAAACAGTGCAAAAGATATTAACCAGGTGATTGAACAACTGATGCAGACTGTTATGCAGAATTCCGGCGCCGATACCGGTTATATATTGATCCGGAACAGGGCAGACCTGGTAATAAAGGCATCGTATAATAATCGCGAGGGTGCAAGGTCTCTGACCGAATACCCGGATGCAGACCGGCTTCCATTAAAAAGCATCAGGTATGTTGCCAGGGTTAAGGAACCATCTATTATTAACAATCCATCCAAACAAACAGAATACAGCGCCCTGCCTTATTTTGCTTTGCATCAACCTCAATCGGTGTTGATCTTTCCGATACTTAAACAAGGAGATCTTTTTGGGATTTTATATCTTGAAAACTACTCAAACGAAGGGGTGTTTGATGCAAATCGCATTGGCCTGCTTAATCTGATTTCTGCTCAAATAGCCATGTTGCTTGATAATGCCAACCTGAACAGCAATATGGAGACACTTGTGAAAGAAAGAACGGTTACCCTGGAAACAGAAAAAGAGCAACTATCTGAATTGTTGAAAAATATTTTCCCCAGGGAAGCCATTGAAGAACTGAAAGCAACCGGAAAGACCACGCCACAACGTTTAGAAAATGTAACTGTGCTTATGGCGGATATAAAAGGCTTTTCAAAGATATCCGAGAAGATAACCCCTGAAGAATTAATCGGCATGATTGATAACTACTTCCGTGCCTTTGATGGGATCATGGGTAAATATGGGTTGGAAAAAATCAAAACGATCGGTGATGCATATATGGCAATCGGGGGCATAGGTAACACATTGGACAATGGTGCCGAAAAAATGATCATGGCTGCACTTGACATGCAGCAATTTGCAGTTAAGCAATTAGCCGGTGTTGACGAAAATGATAAAGTGGAACTAAGAATCGGGATACATACCGGGGTTGTTATTGCCGGCGTGGTCGGAGCAAAAAAACTGCAATATGATATCTGGGGGGATACGGTAAATATCGCTGCCCGGATGGAACAGAATTCTGAACCTTCAAAAATTAATATATCTGAAGCTACCTATCAGCAGGTAAAAGAGAAATTCAATTTTATTTACAGGGGTAAAATTGAGGCAAAAAATAAGGGCGAACTGGATATGTATTTTGCTGAAAAGCTTGATTGACGCCTCGTTAGTTTTTTATTTGAAATGCGCACGCAGCATCCATGCCATTTTCTCATGTGTTTCCATCAGGCTGGTAATAAAATCGCTGGTTCCGAGATCTTTCCATTCTTCAGCACTACGATCTATATTTTCACGCAGATGAATAATAATTGATTCATGATCTGATAGCAATGATTTCATAAACCCTGCACTATCGTTATTCGTTCTTGTTTCTTCAGTCAGATGTGTTTCTGCCAAAAATCCGGCAAGTGTAGCTTCGGCGTAGTGTCCGATGGTTCTGATACGCTCTGCAATATCATCTATGAGTTGTTCGAGCTCCTTATATTGCTCTTCGAAAAAGCGATGGATCGTGAGGAAGTCAGGACCTTCTACATTCCAATGTGCCCTCCTGGTTTTGATGTATAAAACATGTTCATCAGCCAACAGTGAGTTTAATGACTGAGCTACGAGTGCTGCGTTTGCAGGTTTAATTCCAATTTCTGTTTTCATTACTATTAATTTGCGTCAAAAAATATCGTTCGGAATGAAAGTAACTAATTTCCGGATCAGGCGGCTGGGAAGGCCGTTGAGCCGGTATGCATGATTTGCATTAAGAGATAGAGTGCGGAAATAGTTTTGAACGGGTATTAAAGATACAAATTTATATCAGGAATTTGATTATAACACTCTACCCGGGACACTATTCCAAATGGGTAAAATTAATTAATTAACAGATTTGCCGACTGCCGCAGAATCTGCCAGTCTTTTTTCGTCGGCAGTTTGTGGATTATCAGAGCGGTTGGGCTGACCTTTACCGGTAGTTATCAGGCCGAATAAGCTTTGCCGGATATACCGGGTCCATGCATTTGAACAAATATCGAAACATTCATATTCAGGCACCAGTCCCAGGTGAGTAACATTCACCAGTGTTTTGTTGCCGACTTCAGAAATTTCGAAAATTATCTTTGTATCCTTCCATTCACTATTGTCTTTTGTAAAGTTGAAATGGTTATCCAGGACATGCCAGACGACTTTTTTGCCAGGAACTACTTCTGTTAATTTTATGGTACAGGTATGAACATCTTTGAAATGATAATTAAATACATCATTCAATTTTGCTGTGCCTCCTACGATTTCTTCAGACCACCAACCGCGGACGTTTGTTATTGCCTGGAAAGCTTCAGCCGGGGTTTGATTTACCAATATACTTGTGTTAAAATCCGGAGTATTCATTTTTAAGGATTTTGATTTTTTAGATTTGTTGAGGCCGCCATAAAGTTAATGGCTTAATATGTAAGGGAGTGGGTGTGAAATAGACATTCTGTGGGGTTGATTCGGACAACATTATAGTGTAAATTGCTTTCTTAAGTTCTTATCATGAAACACGTGACTATCATTGTTCCTGAGGGGCAAACCAACTTAAGCAGCATCTTTCGAAGAACTGGCCTCAAAACTTGCAATCAGCAGGCGAAACTTCGACAGGCGTTTTATCAAAGCCACAGGTAATACCCCTGTTGAATATCGGCAGCGTGTTAAAGTTGAATTTGCAAAAAACACTTTGGAAAAAGGCAGGAAAAATATTTTTGAGGTAATGTATGAAGAGGGCTATTCAGATGATAAAGCTTTCAGAGAAGTGTTTAAAAAAATAACTGGCCTTTCGCCTTTGGACTACAGGGCGAAGTTTAACAAGGAGACAGTTATGGCTTAACTTCCTGGCCTGATTTGTTATTCAAAAAGTTTTATAGTATAATCAAATAATTCAGTTCCCCCTGATTTACCATGGCCGGGTATTACAATCTGAACATCAGGATAGGTTTGTTTAAGTTTACGAACCGTTGCAGGCCATGAGATTACATTTGCATCCTCCAGGTTACCTTTAGTGGCCCCGGTTTCCTTAATCAAACAACCACCGAAGATGACTTTATCTTCAGGATAGTAGCCTATGATATTGTCTTTAGTATGTCCTTCTCCAAAATATAATGCATATACTTTTGTATTTCCGACTGCCATTGTAAGACTGTCGTCAAAACCTTTCAGCATCTGGGTGGACTTATTGCCTTTGCTTTTCAGTAGACTGATTGTTTGGTTAGATGCATAACCTGAAATACCATATTGCTGAAAGGTTTCCAAACCACCAACACAGTCTTCGTGAAAATGTGTGGGAATGATGGCTTTGATGTTCCACTTTACTTTATTCGCATAATCTATCAATTCCTGCGAACTTTTATTGTCTGCCGGCGTATCAAAAATGATAGCTTCATTACCATTTACTACGATCATTCCATTACATTCTACTTTTCCAAAATCATTGGTGGTCAAAAATGACTGGTGTTCAAAAATATGATTTGAAAGCCTTTGAATAATTAAGTTTTCTGTTTGATAAACTATTGAATCTACCCTTATTATATCGGGTTGAAGTGCCATCTTTTCTATCTTATCATTCCGGGTCTGCGACTCCTGGCAAGAAATAAAAATTAATCCGGTAAACAGAAATATTTTTATTTGTCTTAGGTTACCTGTAGCTGATTTCATGTTATTTCATTTCTGTATGGAAGATAAACAGATCGCAGATTTCTGCTGCATATTTTCTGGCAAATGTTTTTTTACCGAAGGAAAACTTACCTTGAGGCCTCAAAGATATGTATATGAATTACGAAGACCTGGTAAAGAACCATGCAGGTGAGATGATCGAAAAACTAGTTAATGAAGTACTAAGTAAAGATAGCCTTGAGATCCATTTTGATTTTATGGACGATGAGCAATGGTCCGTTATCAATATGCACGTTTACGAAGAGGATAAAGAAATAGCTTTACGGGTGCATGCAGATAATTCGTATCACTTGTATTTTGGATATTATGATGACGAAGACGAATTTCACGAACTCATTCAGCCATTAACCGAAGAGGAAAAAAAGGTCATACCAAAAGGACTTCAGAAAGCCATGGAAAAAGTGGTGGCAGACGAACAAGGTCTGCGTTTACCCGGCAACTTTCTTTCGAGATAAAAAAGCCTTATTTATAAAAGAAGACTTTCCTTAAAAGAAAATTTGATATATAAAAGCACATGAGCTTTAGCATTAGCCTTAAGCTATGGCAATGAAACTGTTTTCCTACCGGTAGATTCCCTGTTTTTATTTTAGGGTGTTTTTTGTTGCTGCCTTAAAGCTGATGCGGGTTAAGGATGCCGCTTAACACAATTGCAGTTTATGCGGCGCGCCATGTTTCGAAATTCAATATATTTAATTACGATTCAACAAACCGTGTCGTTACCATACTAAATTATTATTTCAGTTGAGTAAAAACGGTTTTGTCATGCAATTCTGCTATCCACGCCCCGGGAAACTGCATCTCTTTGCAGCGATCATTTATCTTGACTTATCAGGCATTTGACCGATCAACCAATTAACGACAATCTTACTATTTGATCAAACTCAAACTTTTTGTCTATGAAGAAAAAATTACTTCTTTTTCTGTACATGACAATGTCGCTTTTCATCGTACATGCACAGTCTGTAGTTGAAATGCCGCGTGCTGCAGAGCCAGATTCCCGCCATATCAAATTTTCAGGATCAATTGACGTTCCGGGAAGTACCAATACATCGACTAATGTTGCTTCACTTGAAAAACTGATCACCGGAACTGTGACAGATGATAGCAGGAACCCTCTTAACGGGGTGAGCGTAACTATTAAGGGTACTTCAATCGGTACCACCACGGATGTTAACGGGAAATTTTCTTTGACAGTGCCGGACGGAAATTTGGGCGATAGCTTATTGTTTACTTCAATAGGATATGAAGAAAAGTTGGTGGCGATCGGTGGCCAGGATGTAATCAACATTGTACTGGATCCGGTCATCAGCAATCTCAACCAGGTGGTTGTAGTAGGTTATGGAACGCAACGCAGGGCCGCGGTAACGGCAGCAATTTCTTCAGTGCCAATGAAAGAAATAAAAGACATGCCTGTATCAAATGTTGCAACGGCTTTACAGGGGAAAGTACCAGGTGTCGTAGTTCAACAAAACAATGGCGCGCCGGGTAGCACCCCCGCTATAAAGGTGAGAGGGCTCGGTTCTATCAGTGCGGGCAATTCACCGCTTATAGTCGTGGATGGAAATATCGTTAGTCCCAATGTATTCAGCTTACTCAACAGCAGCGAAATTCAAAGCATTGATGTATTAAAAGATGCATCTTCTACAGCGATATATGGATCAAGGGGCTCTAACGGGGTCATCATTGTAACTACCCGCCGTGGTAAAACAGGCCGCACAAATATCAACCTGGATGTATATGGTGGTTTCCAGGAAGTAACAAAAACTATCGACCTGCTTAATTCGGCGGAGATGGTTGAACTTTCTAAAGAGGCTGCCAATAATGCTTACCTGGACAATGTTCCCGGTGCGAACATCTCTGATCCAAACAGCATGAGGTCAGTGTTGCGTTATCGCTATCCAAGAGGCGAAGTTTTTCCGTGGCTGAATTTTGATGATCCCCAGAAAATAGCAGAGCTTCCTGATTACGATCTACAGGATCTAATATTCAGGCGTGCACCAATCAGCAATTACCAGCTTTCTGTTTCCGGTGGAACTGATAAAGCGCAGTTTTTCATCGGGGGAGGATATCTTAAACAAGAGGGAATTATTAAAGAATCCGAGTTCGAAAGGTATACCGTAAGAGCAGGGGTAGATGTGAA
This sequence comes from Flavitalea sp., assembly GCF_035489435.1. NCBI lineage: Bacteria > Pseudomonadati > Bacteroidota > Chitinophagia > Chitinophagales > Chitinophagaceae > Flavitalea > Flavitalea sp. The sequence goes on along the minus strand of NZ_DATHKG010000161.1, from coordinate 27,235 downwards.
TGTTTCAAAAAAGCTGAAACTAGGCATAAATATAAATCCTTCTTACAGGGTGCAACAAGAGGTGAATGCCAATGGCCACTGGGCGGATAATGGAATTATCAATGCTGCCCTCTCTGCAGTACCTATGGCTCCTTTGTATGCAGCGGATGGTACCTATTCTTCAGAGACTGCAATAGCGGCACCGTATAACTGGCCGGGGATCACTAACCCGGTTGCAAATATAACTGAATTCAAAAGTGAACTTCAGACTACTAATCTTCTCGGAAACGCTTACCTCGAATTCGAAATAATTGACAACCTTGTTTATCGTGCTTCAGGAAATGTGAACCTGAATTCAAACCGCCGGAATGCATATCGTACCTCAGCAATTGTATTGAATCAATTACTCCCGCCCAACCTCCCGATCGCTCACGCGTTTTCTGACCAGGGTTTGAGCTGGTTATTCAATCACACGCTAAGTTATAAACGCTCATTTAATGATGATCATAACATTGACGCATTAATAGGAATGGAGAGCTACAAATCGAATTATCAATCGAGCAGGGCCGATGGTTCCACCTTTGCAAATGATATTGTTCAGACGCTTAATGCCGCCGGGCTGCCTACTGCGGTGACTTCATTTAAAACCCAGAATGCTACCAACTCGTATTTTGCCCGGGTTGGTTACAGCTATAAAAATAAATATCTCGTGAATGCTTCTATCCGGCGTGATGGAGCCTCCGTTTTTGGTCCGGAAAATCGCTGGGGTACATTCCCTGCGGGTTCCATTGGCTGGCGGATCACAGAAGAAACATTCATGAAAAATTTTGACTTCTTATCCGAAGCAAAGCTTCGTGTTAGCTATGGCATGTCTGGAAATAATGCGTTCAATAACGATTATCCATATGTTGCTTCCGTGAGTTCGGATAATTATAGCTTTAATAATAACCTGGTAACAGGGCTTGCACCCAGCTCGTTGGGAAACGCAAAACTGGGTTGGGAAAAAAGCAATCAACTGGATGTTGGTCTCGATATCGGTTTATTTAATGACAGGATTTACCTGATTGCAGATTATTATATCAGGAATACAAAAGATTTATTGCTTTCCGTAAATGTGCCTACGTTGACGGGCTTCAGCACTGCGTTTAAGAATATCGGTGAAATGGAAAACAAGGGATGGGAATTTGCTTTGAATACACGCAACCTAACCGGGGCCTTTACCTGGAATACCGGTCTTAATCTATCTTTTAACAGGAACAAGGTTTTAGCACTAGGACCTACAGGAGATGCCATTAAGAGTGGAAGCGGAGTGGGGGAAACAAATATTACATTGATCGGCGAACCTATCGGCAGTTTCTATGGATATAAACAGATAGGCATTTTCAAAGACGATGCTGAGCTTAGTGGTTACCCGCATACACCTACCTCAAGAGCTGGTGATGTAAAATATGAAGATGTCAATGGTGATAAAGTCATCAATGCAGACGATAGAACCGTGATAGGAAATAACCAGCCTGATTTCATCTATGGCATGTCCAACACCTTTAGCTTTAAAAACTTTGATTTGAATATAGCCATCCAGGGCGTTGAAGGACCAAAGATTCTTAATCTGGGCAGACGATTCTTTGAAAACGTGGAAGGATCACAGAACCAGCTTTCACATGTTCTGAACCGGTGGCGCTCTCCATCTGATCCTGGTGATGGGTTAATTCCAAGGGCAAATGGAAGCACCACTGGCATGAACAACGCTGTTTCATCACGCTGGGTAGAAGATGGCTCTTATCTCCGTATCAATAATATTACAATCGGATATCAATTGCCGAAACAAATCCTGCAACGTGTTTGGCTGCAGCAGGCAAGGATCTATTTCGCTGTTCAGAATGTTTATACCTGGACCAATTATCTGAACTACAATCCGGAAGTAAGTAATTATGAAGCGTCCACTCCTGTCACTAATAATGCCGGGGCAACAGTAGCGGGTTCGCCACTTACAGGAGGTGTCGATTATGGCGCTTATCCGCTGGCACGCACATTCACACTTGGAATCAATCTTGGATTCTAAGCGTTTGTGGAAAAGAAAAACAGTTCAATTTTATCTAAACAATACAATTATGAAACCCTTCATCATATACAGTTTAATGATCTTTGGCAGCTTGCTGGCAGGCAGCTGTAAAAAAGACTTCCTGGACCTCACCCCGATTTCATCTGTAACAACTGACAATTTTTATCAGAATGCAAACGACATCAAAAACGCCATGAGCGGGGTGTACGCGTCTTTGCAAATTCCGGGCATTCATATTAACAACTATATTTTTGGTGATATACGTTCGGATGATACGCAACCCGTAGCCTCCGGATCAGTAACCGACCAGGATGAATTTGACCGTTTTTATATTCGCACGACCAATCCATTTATCCTGGCAAGATGGAATGATTCATACCGTGGAATATCGCGTTGCAATGCGGTGCTTGACAGAATTGGCGAGATCGAAATGGATGCTGCACTTAAAGACCGTACAATCGGGGAGACGAAGTTTATCAGGGCCCTGATTTATTTTCACCTGGTGCGTAGTTTCGGAGATGTTCCCCTGGTTGTAACGGAGATTAAGGATCCGGATGAAGGTTACGAATACGGGAGGAACCCTAAAGCCGAAGTATATGCGCAGATTGAAAAAGATCTTGCGGAGGCTTCTGCAGCCTTGCCTGTTTCATATACTGGTCCGGATATTGGAAGGGCTACCCAGGGAGCTGCCAAAGCCTTATTGGGAAAGGTTCTGCTTACTGAGAAAAAATTCTCTGAAGCTGCAACCCGGCTAAAAGAAGTTATTGCTTCCAATGTTTATGGACTTCTGCCAAATTATGGAGACGTATTTCGTGTAGCCAATAAAAATAATAAAGAGTCTGTTTTCGAGGTGCAGTTCAGGTCTGGGGGAGTTGGAGAAGGCAATCCATGGCCCAATTCATTTTCGCCTGAGAATTCCGGAAATGCTGTAATTGCATTTGGTGGTGATGGTAATAATCAACCTTCGGTTGATATGACTAATGCATACGAAGCCAATGATAAAAGAAAGGCCCTGTCACTTGCTACATCTTATGTTAATGCCAGCGGGGTTACCATTCAATATAATTTTGTAAAAAAATATTTTGATGTGCCGGCAACCAAAAATGATAACGGTAACAATATCCCGGTGATTCGATATGCAGATGTTTTACTCATGTATGCTGAAAGCCTTAACGAAACAGGATACCAGCCCGCTGGTGAAGCAATGTCATTTTTGAACGAGGTTCGTGTGAGGGGTGGGGTACCAGTAAAAACTGCTGGCGATATTCCAAATCAGCAGGCATTCCGCCTCGCTATTGAACAGGAACGCCGGGTTGAACTTGCGTTTGAAGGTCATCGATGGTTTGATCTTGTACGTACAGATCGTGCAATCACTGTTCTAAATAGCAAAAAAGATCAGTTGAGGCTTGTAAGGCTTTTGAACGCAAATGATATGGTGTTTCCAATACCACAAAGCCAGATTGATATAAACAGGGATAAGATCACGCAGAATCCGGGATACTGAAGAGAATTATGAATTATGAGTTATGAGTTATGAGTGAGTGATGAATGAGTAAGTTTGAATTCATCATTTAGTATTTCCCACTCATAACTCATCACTTATAACTCAAAACTTTAACTGGAGGTCTTTTAAATGTCATCTACCTGCATAAACAACAAAGGCCCTGATTATTCAGAGCCTTGTTTTAGCTGATTATGTTTGCTGAGAGCGATTAGAAACCTTTTCCAAGACTCCAGCCTTCTCTATAAGTTCGTTTTACAAACTGATTTGCTTCGTCAAAATTGGTGATCTTCATATTGGTGCCATCCCACAATAATTTTTTCCGGCCCGGATAAACAAATCCGCGACCATTTGCACCTGGTTGACGCAGATTATAACTCCGAATTGCCAGGTTACCCATCAGGATTGATTCTGTAAGTGGGCCCGAAAAGTCGAAGGAAGAAGTCAACCCTTTATGTAGGGGAGAGCCAAAACCTGCTTTACAAGCTTCGGCCCATTTTGCCTGGTGGCCATTTTCCGGCAATTTGACAACATTTGGATCAGGTGTAGCTTTAGGTACTTCTATTTTTTCACCATTGTTTTTATAAATCCGTGGATTGATACCATAGGTTTCGCAAACCATGATTCCTTTAGTGCCAATTAAGAGCACACCATTGGAGCTATCACGTTCTCCCAATGGATCATCAGCCGGAATAAGGTCCGGATGGAAAGGACGCAATCCTCCATCCTGCCAGTTTAGTTTTACTACCGATTTATTCTTCTTTGAAGCTGGAAATTTCAGCTGCACCAGTGATGAAGGAGGACATCCTTCAGGAATATATTCAGCATTCCAGTCTTTGATAAAGACCTGTCCAACACTGCATTCTACTTCTGTTGGATATCCCAGGCCCAATGTACGATAAGCCGGATCTAATAAATGGCAGGCCATATCGCCTAGTGCACCGGTTCCAAAGTTCCACCAACCTCTCCACTTGAATGGATGGTAGAGCGGATGGTAATCAACCATAGGTGCGGTTCCAACCCAAAGATCCCAGTTCTCAGGTGTCATGGTATCAGGTAATTTGGGCTTATCAGTCGGCACTGGTATACCCTGTGGCCAAACCGGGCGGTTGGTCCAGACATGTGCTTCACTGACTGTTCCGATAAGGCCCTTATCAAACCATTCACCCATCTGTTTGGTTCCTTCTCCCGATGCACCCTGGTTACCCATCTGTGTCACTACCTTAAAATTCCTGGCTGCCTCAGTTAACATTCTTGCCTCATAAATGTCGTGGGTCAGTGGTTTTTGTACATAAACGTGTTTGCCAAGTTGCATAGCTGTCATCGCTATAACAGCATGCATATGGTCTGGAGTGGAAACGGTAACGGCATCGATCCCTTTTTCCGTTTCCAGCATTTTTCTGAAATCTGAGTAACGTTTGGCATCAGGGAACCTTGTAGCGGATGCTTTACCGCTGCCCCAGTCTACATCGCACATGGCTACAACATTGTTGGCTCCCTTGTTGAAGGCATTGTTTATGTCTGAAGTTCCTTTTCCGCCTACCCCTATACCGGCGATATTTAATTTGTCACTCGGAGAGATATAACCTTTTCCACCCAGAACATGCCTGGGTACTATATAGAAACCTGCGAGCGACAATGCAGAATTTCTTATAAATTTTCGGCGCGAATTTGGATTATTTTCCTTTTGTTTCATCGAAGCAAATTTATGAATGGGATAAATCAGATAACCGCCTGAAATTACATAAAATGCTTCAGTTACATCTAACCCGATAAATGTTTCTTACCAAATATGTTAGTCGTCGAGGCTCCCCATGGTCAGGTTCACAGTGGTACCAGTCATCCCGCTTGCCATATCAGAAGCCATATAAACCGCAATGTTTGACATCTCATCAAGCGACATAAGCCTTTTTGTAAGTGTTTTGGCTGCAAGCGCTTCCTGCCACTGTTCCGAGGTCATTCCCGATGCCTTTGCACGAGGTTCGTACGCATCCCTGATCGTTGGTGTTTCCGGCATAGCCTGTGGGCGCAGTCCTAAAACCCAGATTCCGTGAGGTGCAAGCCCGACAGACAAGCGCCGGGTGAGCGATTCCTTTGCCGCCATAGCAACTCCGTAGCCTCCCATCAGGGGGATACCTGTTCTTGAAGGGATTGCGGTAATTGTCATGATAACGCCCGACTTATTAGGAAGCATATAGCGGGCCGCGACCCGTAAGAAAAAGCCTGGCTACCTTCGCGTGCAAATGTGGGAGCAACAGCCGCCCCAATCGGCCTCCTGCGCCATAGATAACTGCAACCTTATTTTCCAGGCTTTTCATTTTGAAGGTTTAGTCAAATGTTTTTAGCTGCTACCGAAGCTATGGTTATGCATAGATTCTACCCGGGGGTGATGTAGACATTGTGCCTGGTCGATTTAGACAAAGAAAATGCTGACTACCGCAAAAAGTCGATTTCGATTTTTGCCAGCTGAATGTGAAGTCGCATAATTCCTGGATTAAGATGAGAATAAATCAAGCAAAAGGAAAATCGGGATGACAGATTATTCGTGAGAAGAAAAATAAAATTAAAAAAATTTGGAATCATGAAATAATATTTAGACATTTGTCTAAATATATAATTAGTTAATCGTCTAAATATGAATAGTCTCTTCAAAGCATTAAATGATCCGACCAGGCGGGAGATAGTAGACTTATTAAAAGCAGGAGATATGACAGCGGGGGATATTTCAGATCATTTTAATATTTCGAAACCAAGTATATCTCATCATCTTGATTTGCTAAAGCAGGCTGATATTATATCTTCTGTTAAGCAAGGGCAGTTTATTTACTATTCATTAAATGCAACTGTCCTGGACGAGGTTATTGCCTGGTTTTTAGGGCTACAAAAAAAGAAAAAAAAATAACAACATGAAAAAAGTAAAATCATGAAAAAGCAATTATTAATCAACACGTTGATAGTCCTGGTTGCCGTATCTCCATTACTGTACTTATTATTTGCCTGGAACTCTATCCCCCCGACTTTTACTACCAGGTTTGAGTTTGACCAGGCAATAGAAAAAGTACAAACCCGGGAATCTCTTTTAACTGCCACAATTACTTTATCTGTGGTGTCTGTTTTGCTTTATATACTAATGCGGAATTTACGAAGAGTTGATCCCAAAGTAACCAGGGAGACACCGACATCTTCTTTCCATAAACTGGGGCTGGCAATAACATTATTCCTGGTTGTGATAAATTATGTTTTTATTCTTTCAGCGGAAAAACAAATAGTCATAGATAGTAAGATAGCAATTGGTGTTTTCGGAATGTTAATCATGACTATCGGCAATTACATGAATAACCTGAAACCTAACTATGTGGCTGGAATCAGGCTGCCCTGGACATTGAATGATCCGGAGAATTGGCGAAAAACACACCAGCTTGCGGCTAAGATTTGGTTTGCGGGGGGTATAGTTCTAATTATCATCAGTTTTCTTTTATCAAAGTCTATACTTATTCCTTCAACAATCATCTTATTTATTGCTTTGATTGTTATTCCTGGTTTGTATTCTTATAAAATTTATCGGCGCAATTTGAATTAATCAAAAGCCACAATCTTCTATTTTACCATTGCTTTCCTGGCGCCCCGCCATCATGTTTATAAAAACAAAGGCCTGTAAAATCCGGATTTTACAGGCCTTTGAATTGTATTCAGTAATTATCAATTGTATTCAGTGGTTATCCTGTTTATTGTTCCTAAAGATCGACTCAGGATCAGTTGCTTATTATTCTCGGAAATTGTAGCGCAGGGTAATGCCAAAGGTCCTTTGATCGCCGAGTACGGCTGCATAATGACCTGCGTTGCCACCTGCCGGTAATAACTGTTCAAAATAATCTTTATCAAACATATTTCGAACCCATATGAATGCGGAGAGGCCATCCGTTGTTCTGAACCCAACCCTGCTGTTAATCAGCGTATATCCGTCAATATTCAGGAAAGCTGAGGGCGAAGGACTGGAAGAAAACGAAAAGCGAAAATAGCCATCCGCTGCCAGGAAGAATTTTCCTGCTTTACCAAAAAATGCAGCCGGGGTATTGTATTCTGCGCCTAATGATCCCGCCCATTTGGAAATACCCGGAAGCTCTCCACCTGAGATATCTTTGAAAGCTAATTGCAAACCATTTTCGGTAGCACCGGTTTCTTCGAGTGGAAGAGGTGCGTTGTTAAATTTGATATACTCGGCTTCTGTATAAGCTAGTGCTCCATAAAAGGAAAAATGCTTTTGTGTTCTGAAATTCGCATCAATCTCGACACCACGTACCCTTACTTCTTCAGCATTAGCAATATATCCGCGATTGACTCCCAATTCCGGGGATTGAACGTTCGTCTGGTAGTTCTCGATATTTGTGTTGTGAAGAACGACGTTCAGGGTGAAATTATCAAAAGGGGAGGACTTAACGCCAAGTTCAAAATGCTTTACATCTTCTGGTTTAATAACCGCGAGGTCGGTTGCAGCTGCGCCGTTAACGGTTGGAAGTCCAGCGACATTCACACCAACCGGTTTAAAGCTGGTTGAGTAAGTAGCAAAAGTATTCAACCTTTTATTGGGCCTGTATGCAAGAGTAAGTTGATAAGTAAGATTAGTCTCATCGGCATCAGCAACATAGGACTGACTGCTGTACACCATATTCTTTAAAGCAAGCAAGGCAGGATCGGTTGTTTGAAGGCCACCTGCTGCCGTGCGGTCGTAGCTTACATCTTTTTTATCGTAGTTAAGACGCAATCCTGGTAACACGTGTAAACCCTTTACTACCTCCCAGTCAACATTTGTAAAGGCTGCAGCGCTCTGTGATTTGATGGAAGCTTTTGTGTAAATTCCATATCCTTCAAACAATCCTGGGGTCTTCCAAAGATTGCTGGTTGAGCTCTGTGAAAAACGCCATTGGGCCGAACCTGATTCTTCTGTACCATCGATCTTTACTTCCTGGTCAATAAAAAACAAGCCTAACACACCACTTAAGCGGGATGAAATCTCACCGGCATAACGGATTTCCTGTGACCAGTTGCGGTGCTTGGCAGGGTTTTGTGATTTAGCCAGGGCCTGTAACCCAGTAAAGTCGCGGTCATTGGATGGATCCCAATTCCAGTATCGCCAGGCCGTGGTGGAAGTAATTGTACCGGGGCCGAGTTTTGTTTCTCCGGTTAGCGATGCGCCACCCAATTCATTCCCTGAATTCCATGGCGTATCATGATCAATTTTACGGTCAAATGCATTCAGTGTGGGTAGGGTATAATTCAGATCTTTAATGATGGCGTCAAATTGACGATAGCCTGCGCGTTTGGTCTGCACTACACCAGCCACCACCTGGGCATATCCATCGGGACGCTGGCGCGAAACATCTCCCGCCAATATGATAGAAGTGTTTTCAGATGGTTTGTATAATATCTGCCCGCGAAAACCGAGGTTATTGATATCATTTGTAAATTTTGATGTGCGGATGTTTTCCACCAGTCCATCGCGTTGTGTACCGGAGAAAGAAAGCCTGGCTGCGAATTTCTTGCTTAAAGGCCCGGTGATGGAGCTTTTTGCCTGGATGTATCCATAGTTGCCATAGCTCACTTCAAAGTTGGCAGCGGGCGTGAAGCTGGGTTTACGTGTTGTTATGTTGAAAGCACCTGAGGTAGTGTTCTTACCAAACAATGTTCCCTGTGGACCACGTAACACTTCTATGCGTTCTACATCTACGAAGTCGAAAGTGGCTGCGGCCGGGCGTGCATAATAAACGCCATCCACGTAAAAGCCTACGCCCGGATCAAGACCGTCATTAGTAAGACCGAATGGAGAACCAAGACCCCTGATATTAATACCGGTATTGCGCGGATTGGAAGTATAAAGTTGTACAGATGGCACAAACTCCTTTACACGGTTAACATTGAATGCACCCGCATCTTCGACCTGGCTGGCGGTTACTACTGAAACCGGAATAGGTACATCCTGTAACAATTCCCTGCGACGGCGGGATGTGATAACAACTGTATCCCTTTGAAACAGGGCCTGCAACTGTATAACAAGATCGTTTGTATTACTATTCCGGATCACGCGTTCCTGGCGTTCATAGCCTGCGGATGTGATGACTAAAGTAAAAGGAAAGTTTTCATCAACCACAAGCGAAAAGTGACCGGTAGAATCGGCAACGGTTACGTTGGATTTGTTTTTTACGGCGACGGTACTAAAAGGTAAAGGCGCGTTAGTCTCATTTACTACGCGGCCTCTCAGTTGAGCAAATGTCAGTATGGGTAATAATAATCCCGAAATTAAGATGAGTCGTTTCACTGTATTTGAATTGGATGCATCCACTAAAACTAAAGACCGATATCTCTATAAATTTAGTAGACTAATTATGTAAAAAAATTTATGCCTTTGATTTTTTGTTGGTCATTAAGGGATAGGCCCGACATCGTTGAACGCAGCAGTTCGGTTGAAGCATAGTTGTTTTTTTAATTATTTATTTTGCAAACATAATGGTTTTTTATTAGTCCACTGATTCCATAGACTTATTTTATTTACACGGACTAACTGTTGTCAACTTGTAGTAGGCAAACAGTCTACCGGCACACATAAAAAGTTATAGATTACCTGCCGTTGTGAACTTTGAAGAAACTGCTGCTGGAAGTAATACTTCCTGAACGGTAATTTTAGCTCATCCATAATTTCACATTGCCTAATGCGACCCTTTAATATTTCATACACATAATATATCCGGAGTTTACTACATTCGTACTGGAAAAAAGCGATTGTATCCACTGGCAATGCCGCACTCTCTCGCGGATCGAACCTACCCCGGCGATAATTCTGTAAGCTGGTTTCTGCTCATAATTTTGACAAGCGCCCCATCGAGATTGACGAAGAATACCTTCGCTCACTGCTGACATTATTAAGTTTTTATTGCCCGTCTATTATTTCCTCACCTAAAATTTTCATTATGCAAACTTCATTAAACCTTAGACCACAGCGGCTGGTCGACATTTATTTGTATAAACAAATCCGGAAATTATTTTTGCTGTTATTTGTTTTCCTTTTTATTTCATGTCATAAAGATGATCCTGGACCGGACGGTGACGACCGAAACTGCAAAGAGTTCAAAAAAGAACAAAAATCTGACAAGTATGAGAAAAACGCAAAACCAACAGTTTCCGTCTTCGCATCCGGTTTCGACAATCCACGTGGTTTGAAGTTCGGACCTGATTGCTATTTGTATGTTGCGGAAGCTGGTTTAGGCGGAACAACAAATACTTCAGACATATGTCCGGAGATACAACCGAGTGCCGCTGCCGGTGGTCCTTTTCTTGGCAGCCCAACCGGTGGACGAATATCAAGGGTTAATGCCAAGGGTCAAAGAACTACCGTAACTGATAAACTTCCGACATCAATATCAACTGGCGGTGATATCCTGGGTGTAGCTGATGTAGCTTTCATCGGCAACAAACTTTATGCCCTGCTTTGGGCAGGGTGTTCACATGGAGTTCTAGGAGTTCCTAATGGCATTGTAAGGATCAATACTAATGGAACCCATACAGCCATTGCAGATATTGGAGCCTGGCAAGTGGCAAACCCTGTTGCTGTTGGAAACAGGGGTGCAGATTTTGAACCGGAAGGCAATCCTTTTACCATGATCTTTGTAGATAACAATTTCTATATAGTAGAAGCCAATCAGGGCCAGTTACTGAAGGCAACAACTGGTGGAACTGTAACCAGGGTTGTTGATTTATCTGCTACCCAGGGTCATCTTGTTCCTACAGCAATAGACTACTATCAGGGTAATTTTTACGTTGGTAACCTGGGAGCGTTCCCGATAGTTGACGGCACCTCCAACATTTACAAGATTACTCCCGGCGGACAGATAAGTATTGCGGCAACTGGTTTTACTGCAATACTTGGATTAGTATTTGACAAGAAAGGCCGCTTCTACGTATTGGAAACTACGACTGGGAAACCATTTCCCACACCAGCCACGGGCAGGATCATCAGGGTTAATCAAAACGGGTCAAAGGATATCGTTGCAACAGGACTTTCTAATGCAACAGCAATGACCTACGGGCCGGATAAAAATCTTTATGTGTCAAATTGGGGATTTGGTGCTTCACCAGGTGGAGGCCAGGTATTGAAAGTTGTTTTGAATGATTAAAATGCAATATCGCACCATGAAGACACTTCGTGGCTTAGCACCTTTGCGAGAAAAAATTCTTTCGCAAAGGGGCTATGCTGCAAAATTAAGGTCGCCCCCGGGAACTATACACCTGTAACTGAACTTGTTTTAATCATAGGTGGTGAGCAAGTTGTCGATAAATTTGAAAATACAACCGCAAACCTTATTCTTAAACACTAGTTTATCATGCTTAAAAAAATTTGGCGTATTGTTAAGTAATGATTTCGAACTAAACAATGGTTCAGCCACCTTATTCGGGATCTTACTGCATATCAGAAACTGCCGTACAAATAAATAAGGCGCTCGATCTCGAAGATCTGGCCTTTGCAGCTATCAGCGCATGTTCGTTGCCGGTAGTCGCTAAACACCTTTCTTTCCCAACTCACCAATCTTGTTCACGACTGTTTCAACTATACCCTACCAGCTAAAGCACAGGACTAATCAGAACCGCGTCTGCATTTAAAGCTAATATACAAAGCCATTTCTGCCTCTATTGGCTGGCACCTCCGTTGACTAACAAATGCTGGCCTGATATGAACGAAGCATGGTCACTTGCAAGAAACTCCGCTGCATTTGCCACGTCTTCTACTTCTGCCAGCCTTCCCATCGGACAACTGTCCAGCAGACGTTTTCTTAGAGCAGGGAAGCTGTCAGGTTTTGCAAATATTCCTGAATGATCAACTGCAAAAGGAATTATCGAATTAACGGTCACTCCTTTATGACCTATTTCCTGTGACAAAATGTTTACCAGGTACCGCGGGGTGGTTTTGCTTCCACCGTAAACCGCCATGCCAGGAACAGGAAATGAAGTTGTGCTGGACGCAATATAAATAATGCGACCATTGTCTTCAATATTTTTGGCTGCCTGCTGCATGGTGAAATAACTACCTTTTGTGTTAATTGAAAAAAGCCGGTCAAATTGTTCTTCCGTGAATTCGGTTACCGGAACTTCCACCATTTCAATTCCCGCATTTGCTACTACAATATCAATTTTTCCGAAGGCTTTTATTGCCTCTGCAAATAATCTGTCTATTTCTGCAACCTTACTTATATCCGCCTGAACTGCGAGAACGTTTACCCCTTTAGAAGTAATATTTTTTATTACTTCATCGGCTGATGCCTTGTCCTTTGAATAATTAATAATGATATCTGCACCTAAGTCTGCAAATCTTTCGGCAATTGCTTTTCCTAGCCCGCGGGCTGAGCCTGTTACCAGGGCTACCTTGTTTTTTAATGTTGTCATAACTTTTTTTGAGTTTATTGATGCAGTTTTAATAGAATTTAAATCGGTCAATTGCTCATTTAACCTATAAATCATGTAGCCGGGCAAACAGAAAAATAATTACTATGACATAGCTCCATTTATTCCAATGTTTTGAGCACTGATCCATTTCGCTTCGTCGCTTGCTAAAAAGACAACGACTTTTGCAATGTCTTCCGGTTCGCCGATCCGGTTAAAGGCCGAAAGAGAAGCAAGTCGGCCAATCATTTCCTGTGATTTACCCTTTATAAATAATTCGGTGTTTGTTGGGCCGGGAGAAACCGAATTGACGTTGATACCTCTTGCACCCACTTCTTTAGCGAAGATCCGGGTTAACTGTTCCACAGCTGATTTGGTGGCAGCATAAGTGGAGTAAGATGGAAGCATAATTCTGTTGTTGGAAGAAGAAAAATTGATAATACTACCATTATCAGCCAACCGGGTTGCGGCTTCACGCAAAGTGTTGAACGTGCCTCTGACATTCACATCGAACTGACGGGTAAAATCTTCATCCGTTGTATCTTTCAATAATTTGGTGATCATAATGCCGGCATTGTTTATCAGCACATCAATTCGGCCATAATGTGCGATCGCTCCGTCAAACATATTTTTTACATCATCCCCTTTACTCACATCGGCTTGTAGGGTTATTGCATCACCTCCCTTTTTTTTAATTTCTTCTACTACTTTTTCGGCTGCCTCTTTGCCTCCTGTATAATTTATAACTACTTTAGCCCCGGCACTTGCCAATTTCTGGGCAAGAGCGGCACCGATACCTCTTGAGGCACCAGTGATCAGGATTACTTTTTCTTTTAAAATGTCCATAAGAATAGGTTTGCTGGGTTTAGAAAATAAATCTTCCTCATTTTATGCTGCTGTAAAGGTGACCTGCCAAATCAACTTTACATTTTCTGTATCGTTCAAGTTTTTTGACTGTTTCATTTAAATCGGGTGATTGCATGCTATTTGATGAGGATTGTGATCCCGAGCACTATCTTTGCAATGGCGCAGATGGGACTTTGTCGATCTCCCGATGGTTTTTTGCACTCTCCTTACCTTATTAAACAGGTCAAAATGAAACACGCACCTCCAGGCGTTATCGTCTATCCTTCCCTATTCTTACCAATTCATTGCATTCCGTATTCAAAGATCCTTACACAAACAGGTTATGCACGACAAGGAACAGCAACAAAGCGTAATACTTCTGTCATTAAGCAATGAAATTGCCTGCGTGCGCAACAGGGAAGACCTGTTGCACCTGATCCGCACTACTTTAAAACAACACATCAGCTTTGACGACAGTTTCATACTTCGTTGTAACAAGAAGACTAAGAATTGCCAATGCTATATTTTACCTCCTGAAAAGGACCAACCGGGAACTGCTGAATTTACACACCAGGTGCACGAGGAGTACTTTGTGGATGATGACGGTGCCACTGATCTGGATACCCCTCTTGTGCAGGATGTGGAACTACTTATACTGGGTGGAAAGAAAAATGTTCCTCTTATTCATCGTACTGGGATAAAGGAATTGCTATCCATCAAATTACTGGAAGGAAAGGAAAGGTTTGCGCTATTTGTTTTATTGTCAAATAAAAATAAGTCATTCACCACTGAAGCCGTGGAATTATTAGAAAAGATAACACCTCAGATTTCTATCGCTACTGCAAACCTGATTGCTCGTGAAGAAAGTGCCAAAAGGGAGGAAGAAAACGCGGCACTGATTTCTCTAAGCAATGAACTTGCCTTACTTAATAACAGGAATGATCTATTTCAGGTAATCAATACGAAAATAAAAAAATTGCTTTCCGTAGAAGAGTTTGCTATTGCAAAAATAGATGAAGGCGGAGAAACATACAGCGCCTTTATATTGGATTTCTCGGATAAGACAAGAAAACTCCGGGAATTTAACGCTACAACATCCGGCAGCTATCCTGTCACAGATCCTATATTCAAAAAGATCGTTACTGCCGAGTCCCCGGTCTTATTTGATGTGGAAGAGGTGACCAAACAGCCAGGGATGCCGCCTTATGTCCAGTTCTGGAAAGAAGCAGGTTTCAAATACCATGTAGTAGCGCCACTTCGGGTCGGGGGTGTTAACACCGGGTGTTTAACTTTTGACTGCGGGGATAAAGAATCTATCCATAGTAAACATAGGTTGATCAAAGTCGTATCTGCACAGTTAGCAGTCGCCGTTTCCCATATCCTGGCCAATGAAAAAATACAGGCGAGAGAGGAAGATATAAATCTGTTACTTTCGTTAAGCAATGATATCGGTGCTTTAAGAAGCAGGAGTGATTTATATAATATATTCAATACAAAACTAAAACAACTCTTTTCTATTAATGAATTCGGTATTGCGCAAATAAACGAAGATCGCCAGACGTACAGCGCTTTTGTCCTGGATCTCGAATACAAATCAAAAAATCAGCCAGATTTACTCGAAATAACAACTGGCCGTTACCATATTTCAGACCCGGTTTTCAGTATGATTGTGAACGCGGAAGGACCGGTCCTGTTCCAGGTGAACGAACTTGCCGAAACGCCCGGCATTCCAGGGTATGTGGGTTTCTGGAAAAGAGCAGGGATTCAGCAGGTTTTGTGTGTCCCTCTCCGGGTTGGCGGCACTCTTATCGGCAGTGCACATTTTCATATTGATACCCATCCTGCAATAAATGTAAAGAGCCTTCTGCTCAAAGGCGTTTGCGCCCAGCTGGCCGTGGCGGTCTCTAACATACTCGCTAACGAAGAAATTGCAAAAAGAGAGGAAGAAAAAACGGTCCTGCTTTCCCTGAGCAACGAAATTGCAACCCTCAATAGCAGAGAGGATTTATTTCAGGTGGTTAACACGAAAATAAAAAAGCTCCTTTCTGTGGAAGAATTTGGAATTGCCCAGATAGATGAAGGTGGGGATACCTATAGTGCTTTTGTGTTGGAGTTTACGGATGAAAGAAGAAGATCCCCGAATTTTAATCAGGTAACCTCCGGCAAATACAGTACAAAAGATCCGATATTCAGAAAAGTGATGAACGGGGAAGATCCCGTTTTGTTTGATGTGGAAGAGGTTGCCGGACAACCTGGGATGCCCGGTTATGTCAAACTTTGGAAAGAAGCTGGATTCAAACACTATCTTACCGTGCCCCTTCGTGTTGGCGGGGACAATATTGGGTTTGTCAATTTTCATTGTGATCATAAAGGAGCAATCAATACGAAAAGCATTTTGTTAAAAGGTGTTTGTGCACAATTAGCAGTCGCTGTTTCCAATATCCGGGCCAACGAAAAGATCAGAGAACGAGAGGTGGAGAAGACGCGATTACTGGAATTCAGTAATGAAATGGCTTCGGTCAGGGACAAACAGGTGTTGGCTAAAATTCTGAAAAGGCAACTGAAGAAATTGTTCGGGGTGGACGACTATGTTATCCATTCATTGAGTAAGGACAAAAAAACACATCGGCCTATTTTATTTGATCCGCAGGCAGATTTTGCGCAGCATCCTGATTTTCAGAAATTAATTCATGCGGATACAGATATTAATGACGGTGTATTCAATAAGATTCTGAACTCTGAAGACCTGGTTACATTTAGTGTAGAAGACTGGCTTAATTCTCCCACACCCCCTACCTATACTAATGCTGCAAAAGACATCAACTTAAAAACAATGGCCGGTATTTCGATCCGGGTTGGACAGGAAAATATTGCTGTCATGAATTTCAAGAGGGAGGGCATTAGTGAGGTTGCGATTCAACAGCCGATTTTCAAAAGTATTTGCTCACAAATAGCTATTGCTATTGCCAATATCATCGCCAACGATGAAGTAAAAGGAAGAGAAGAAGAAAAGTCCATGCTTTTGGATTTCAGTAACGCCATTGCATCTGTTCGGGACAAATATATTTTTGCCAAAGTATTAAAACAGCAATTAAATAAGTTATTCTCCATTGAAAACTATGTGATCAGTATTTTGGGCGAAGACGGGCAAACTGTGACTCAATTCCTTTATGACCTGGAGAATGAAGTCTTCAAGAATCCAGCGTTCAAAAAAATTTTGGAATCACCTGTTAATGTACATGATGGTGTTCTCAACGAAATTCTTCAGTCCGAAGTGCCGGTGACTTTTAAGGTAGCAGAATGGGCCACCCTGAACAAGCCTCCTGTTTACCTCGATGCGGCCCTCGCTTCCGGTTTAAGAAACCTAACTGGCTTGAGAATTCGATTAGGAGATAAAAATATTGCTTTACTCTGCTTCAAAACCGATGACTTGGGCCTTCCGGCTTCAAGCCTTCATCTCTTAAAAAGCATTTGTTCCCAGATAGCCATTGCAGTTGCCAATATTATCGCCAATGAAAAGGTCAACCAGCAATTGGTGGAAATCCAGAAGTACAGGCTGCAACTGGAAGAAGAAAAAATATACCTGAGAGAAGAGATTGAAACTGTACACAACTACGCGGAAATAATTGGTGAAAGCCAGGAGATAAAAAAGATCTTTCGCCTGGTATCACAAGTTGCAGCTTCTGATAGTACTGTCCTGCTGCTGGGCGAAACCGGGACGGGGAAAGAACTGATTGCGCGTGCCATTCATAACGCCTCGCCCCGAAAGAATAAGTTGATGATTAAAATCAACTGTGCAGCATTGCCCGCCAACCTGGTCGAAAGCGAATTATTCGGTCATGAAAGAGGAAGTTTTACGGGAGCTTTTGATAGAAGGATCGGCAAATTTGAACTGGCCAATCACAGTACTTTATTCCTTGATGAGATTGGAGAAATGCCTTTGGAACTGCAGGTAAAATTACTCAGAGCGCTCCAGGAAAAAGAAATAGAACGTCTCGGAGGCAAAACGACTATCAAAACGGATGTACGTATCATTACAGCTACCAACCGTGATCTTGAAAAGTTAATGGAGGAAGGAAAATTCAGGAGCGATTTGTTTTACCGGTTAAATATTTTCCCCATTCAATTGCCGCCATTAAGACAAAGAGTAGAAGATATTTCGGAATTAGCTGCACATTTTATCCTGCGGTTTTCCAAAAAGGCCGGCAAAGAAATAACGACCTTAAGCCACAAAGCGTTGCAGGAATTAAAAAACTATCATTGGCCCGGTAATATCAGAGAGCTGGAACATCTAATTGAAAGAAGCGTACTACTTACTACGGGAGACACCATTAAAGAAATACATCTTCCCCCTCAAAAACCGACATCAGCTACCAGGGCCGACCCCGAAGGTTTTACCATTCAAACCATTTTCGAAAACGAAAAGGAATATATCCTGAAAGTCTTGAAACAAGTCAAGGGCAGAATTTCCGGTGAAGGTGGGGCTGCCGAATTATTGGGAATTCCGCCAAGCACCCTGAGCTCCCGAATGAAAAAATTGGGCATCAGAAGAGACCATCATTGATAAAAGCAACACTTGCCCTTACTGAGTTTGTCCAGCTAAATAAATTGACCATTATCGTCAAAGCAAGACGATAACGGATAGTTAACTTCGTCCGCAGAGAGTACTTGTTAATATTGTCAGTAGAGTTACAAAGCTATCCTCAGTTATTGTTCAAACAGTAGTATAAATTTATAATTATGACAAATTCAAATACATATCAACAACAGCCTTTGTCGGAATTATCTCCGATGGATAAGGTCCTTCATTTTTGGAATAACGTTTGGAGCTACCCTTATAATTTAGACCTGATTGATGAACTTATGGTCGAAGATTTTACGATTACTACTGCTGGTTTAGAAATCAAAGGCCGCGAGCAATTTAAGCAGTGGGTCGCAGGATTTCTGAAAACAATCAGCGACAGCAATTTAGAAAGCCTGGATATCTTTGAAAGTAAGGATGGCTCAAAAGTAGTGTCAAGATGGAGATTTACTGGTTTCCATAACGGCATGTTTGGATTGAAACCCAACCGCCAGCCTATAAATATGACGGGAATCGCTATATGGGAAGTTCGGGATAACAAATTAGCGCATAACCGAGTGGAACGAAGTGCCTGGGAAGTATATCAACAACTTACAAAACAACCTTGAAGAAGCATACATAAAACTCGCAAGTTGGAACGGATCATTATAAGCTTCGCACGATTTGCGATTCTATAAAAAATAAGGATCGGGATGATGTCTATGTATTAAATTATTAAATCAGGACAGAAATTTTATCTAATCGGGGAGGAAATCAGGCTTATGCATAAATACCGATTTTATCGAAGCTACCAGTTCGCCGTGACTTGAACTTTCCTCCTTTATTGCCATCCATTCAGAATCGTTTTTAAAAGCCAACCAGGATTTCGTACAGGCCTCCTGGTCAGCAAATGAGAGGATATAAACTAACTTATTTTCCGGATTATCCAGTGGTAGCCAAAACCCAACCACCTGCATTTTGTGTTTAGCAAAAAAACGGAAAGTGTGATGCTCAAACCTACTTACCAACTTATCCAACATGCCTGGGTTTGCGAAATAGGTTCTTAGTTCATAAAGTCGATTGACATTTTTCATTGTCTTTTTGTTAATCGGTGCAATATATAAAAGAGGCTCTTAGTACTTAATTATTTGTCATTTTTTCATGTTGTTCGGAGTATCTGGCGCCGGTATTTGGATATTTTTTAAGAAGTTGAGCGATTGTTTGCAAATCGTCCGGAGTGAGATCCACATCCACAGCGGCAGCGTTTTCCATCAGGTATTTGGTTTTCTTAGTACCGGGAATAGGTATAATGTGTTCACCTTGACTCAAAACCCAGGCAAGTGCCATTTGGGCTGGAGTAGCATTTTTAGATTCTGCTATTGCAGCAAATCCTTCGGCCAATTTCCTGTTATTTTCAGCATACATTTCCTGGTAGCGGGGCAAAGTCCTGCGAAAATCGTTATCCGCAAGTGTACGGATATCGAGCGTATTGGTTACCAGTCCTCGAGCTAGCGGGCTGAAGGGGATAAAGGAGATGCCCAGTTCCCTGGTCAAAGGAAGTATTTCCGCTTCTACGTCCCTTGTTAACAGAGAATACTCACTTTGCAGCGCGTCAATCGGATGTACGGCATGAGCTTTTTTAATCGATGTGGCAGAGGCCTCCGACAACCCAAGGTATTTAACCTTACCCTCTTTAACCAATTGGGACATAGCACCCACTGTTTCTTCAATAGGTACCTGCGGATCTACACGGTGCGCATAATACAGGTCAATATAATCTACACGCAGGCGCCTCAGACTTTGCTCAACGGCTGTCTTAATATAAGCAGCAGACGCATCAAACGAGTTAACCTTGTTATCATCCCATCTGAATCCGAATTTTGTTGCAATAAAAATTTTATCTCTGTTCGGAGCCAAAACCTCAGATACCAGTTTCTCATTTTCGCCTTTGGCATAGATATCAGCTGTATCCCAAAAGTTAATGCCCAGATCAATGGCCAGGTTCAAGGTAGCAATTGATTCTTTATCATCCGGCTCACCGTAGGCATGATTCATACCCATGGTGCCCAATCCTATAGCAGATAGTTGTTCGTTAGTATTGCCCAATTTTCTATATTTCATAGCTTTATTATTTATCACCTTTTTAAACTGCAACCCTGGCATTGATTTCATTTAGGGCTTTTACAAAAAGTCTGGCTAACTCATGCGCTGTGGGTGGATTTTGTCCCGTGATCAGTTCCCGGTCTACGACCGCGTGCGGTTTGAAAATCCCACCTTCTGCGAATTCCACCTTCCCGCCTGCAATTTTCAAAGCATCGGCAACATAGAATGGGGCTTTATGACCGCCGAACACATTCTTTTCTGCATAATGTTCTTCATCATTGGAAAAAACCGTCATGCTGTAGCCTGCATATTGCCAATCCTCTGATGCCTTCTTCGCTGCTGGTATGTTGTCTTCTGTGAGCGCAGTACGGAAAGCCCTGGCATCCCCTACTGAGCATGCAATAGATATGGGACCATGGCCAAGGAATGCGGAAGGCTTTGCGTTGGTATGAAAATGTTCAAGAATTGCACTAAGATACGGATCTTGCATCAGGTCAACCATCGGCGGATGCCCACCTGGCACAAACACGCCGGTATACTGGTCAAGTCCATTCTCCACAACAGACTGAAGCGTAACCGGATTTTGCATTGCTGGATACTTTTCAACAAATTCCAATGCCCTCTTGAGGGCTTCTTCGCTGTTATCAAAATGTGCGGCAATAGCAGATGAGCGATCCATTACCGGTTTATTTCCCTTGGGAGTTGCCAGGACTATATCATAACCGGCGTCGACAACTGCCTGTATGGGAATTGTTAGCTCATTTAAATAAAAACCCGTATCAGCGGTTGTGCCGTCTTTTAAAATTATAGAATCCGTGCTTGATGTAATCAAAAGAACCGTGCCTTTGGCAGCTTTAAATGATGTTGTGTTCACGGCTGTTAATTTAAGTGAGTTTATGTTAATTTGATCATTGCTGATTCAGGTTACCAGGTGATATTTTTCTACAAACGAAACACTAGCTCGTGGTTAGTTTGAAAGGGGCTTAAGAATAAAGAAAATTTATGCGCTGAAGTCATGCGACAAGGACATTAATACGGTACTCCGATGGAGAATACTTGAAATGAGATTTAAAAATTCTTGAAAAATGCGCTATATTTTCAAAACCTAATGTGTAACAAATATTGGTGATTGTCATAGTGGTACTTTGCAAAAGCTCCTGCGCCTTTTCCAATCGTTTTTGCCTAATCCATTGCGAAGGTGGCATGTTGTAGATGGCCATGAAATCTCTTCTGAAACTAGATAAACTTCTTCCTGATAAATCAGCCAATTGATTTAAAGAAAGAGAATTCATTATGTTATCCGCAACTGTAGCAGTAATATCACTTCGAAAACGTTCCCTCAGATCAAGCACCTGCTCCAAAACGGCCTTGTTACTCCCCGCCAGGTAAAATAATAATTCCAATAATTTAATTTTGACCAGGTTATCTTCAACCTTCTTCGGTTCATTAAAGTAATATTTGAGTGAATCAATATACCTTAATAATCTTTGGTCGACAGTACTTATCGTAACCGCTGATGTTTCTTTTGTGCTCACAGATAATTCCGCTAACCTGGTAAACTCTTTTACGAGTTCATATTTTAATGAAACAAAAATATATTCACTCCTTTCAGTGCCAACCGAACTTGTTCCACCAGTTTCATATTCCACCAAAATATCTTTTCGTAGAAAGACTAACTGGTACTTACCAAGCTGATATTCCATTTTTCCGTAGCGGATTTTTAGTTCCCCCTCTACCACAAAAATCAATGAACTATCACTCAAAAACAAGGAACCCTTCCGGTACGCATCGTGGGTGACCGATTGAATTGCCGGCCAACCGTGTAATTGGAGAATCTTATGATTTGCCACCGAGGTTTGAAAGAATCCTGTTGAGTTGTTAGTTGGCTGGTTCATACAATCAGAATTAAATTTATACAATTATTCAATTTAAAATTGCCTGATTGAACTTAGGAACTGCGGGAATTTAAATCAGCAATGTGGATATAATCAGGAATAACTGATTCAATAATTTCAAAGCAAATGCCAAAAAATAACAACTTGAATTGTAATAACTTGTAACAATAGCACCAATTTTCCGGTCACGATATTTCGCTATTTAGCGAATCGGATCTTTAAATATCGGGGGTTACCTGTAACTTAAACCCATACGAGTTTGACTGCAAGAGTCATATTAAATCCGCGGATACAACGAAGAGTGTCTGCTTTTTACTTGCATCCCATTGTCAACATAGCAAAAGTATTGTCAACATATACAAGTGATTTGTCAGAAATCGCTATTAATGTCTCTACGCAAAATTAAAACATTTATTAAATCCAATTTTAACCAAGATAGGCTCTGACCATCCAGGCCATCTTTTCGTGTTTTCCAAGTAGCTGTGTTATGAAATCACTACTACCAATATCTTTATGTTTATCAGCAAAAAGTGGAATTAGCCGACGAAGGTTATTGATAATGGTCTCGTGAGAAGCAAGAAGGTATTTTAATTGATCGTTTTGAAAATTGGTATGAGGCGTTTCAATCAGTTTAGTCAGCTTCAGGTAATCCTCGAGCCTGGCTTCGGTATAATGGCCAATGGTTCGTATTCTTTCGGCAATCTGGTCCATAATTTTATCCAGTTCGAGGAATTGTCGTTCATAAAATATATGCATTTCATTAAAATTCGGACCCTCAATATTCCAATGATAATTTCTGGTTTTTATATATAATACGACTTCATCAGCCAGCAACTTATTCATTTCCTGGCTAACTGCCTGCAAATGGGTCTCTAAAATTCCAAGATTTGGTTTCATCTTATTTTTTTTAAAAAATTCATAGGATACAGCGGTCTTCCAATTAATTTAAGATTAAAATATGTAATTAGATCTGCACTTCCCATGCTTTCTGCTGATGTTCTTTCAGCATATCTTCCACAAACTGCGGTACCACATTCCTGAACTTCCCTTTTTCCGAAGGCACGATTTTAATCATCGCGTCAATCATTTCCGCGGGATCAAGCCTGCCTTGTGGAGTTCCTAAAAGCGAGTCGAAAATCGCTTTCATCTCCGCTCTCTTCGTGATATGCTTATTATCATCCAGCCAACGGAAAGGATTATCTGCCATGGTTTCATTGTAGCCGGTCAGATAGGCTCCCGGGTTAACGGTCTGCACCTGGATATTATACTTTTTCAATTCCGCGGATAGCGCCTCAGCGATGGACTCAAGCGCATGTTTCGTGGATACATAAATGCCGAAACCTTCCGGTGTAAACAACCCGCCCATCGAAGAAGTAAACACCACTTTACCTTTTCTTTTTTCTCTGATCAGTTTTGCAACGAACTGTTGGGCAAGATTGAGCGGGGCAAAGACATTGGTTTCAAAATTTCTGCGAACAAGGTCGACCGGAATTTCAAAAACCGGACCTGCTTCGCCAATACCAGCGTTGCTGAAAAGGATATCAAAATCCCATGTCAGGGCATAATTTATATCATATGGATCCAGTATGTCTAACTTTTCCACCCGCAGGTTTTCCTCAAGATCTAATTCTTTTGCTTTTCTGCGCAATTCGGATACTTGCGGGGAAATCTGGACACAAGCAATTACCTGGTGCCCCAACCTGGCTAACCCAATTGCTGTTCCTTCTCCAAAACCGGAGCCGGCCCCGGTTATAAGGATCTTCTTTTTGTCTTTCATAATTTAACTTTGTTTTTATGGTGAGAAATGATTTATCTAAATCTGGCTGCCAGCAGTGGCGATCAGCAGATCCTGCGGTACGGCCCCCCCAGATACACCAATATAACCGATGATCTCTTTGTCTTTGACGATAGGTTTTCCACCGGGGAAGCCAACCAGGCCTCCATTCGTATTTTCTAATCCATATGCGGCTGCTTCCGGTTTAAGAAAATCGCCTACTGCTTCAGAGTCCGCCCTAAACAACATGGATGTTTTGGCTTTTTGAATGGCTATGTCAATAGATCCTAAGAACGCATTATCCATGCGGATAAATGATTTCAGATAACCTGCGGTATCAAGAACAACAATGTTCACTGGAATTTTAATTTCTTCGGCTTTGCCTTTTGCTTGCTGAATAGCAGTCTGAGCTTCGTGTAGAGAGATGTCCATTTTTAATGTATTTAAATGCTGAAAATTGTTTTAACCAAAGCATCTTTTTATCTATCAATCCCCTTTGCTCTTTGTTGATGTAAAGTTGATGCGCAAAATCATTTTTCATTTTCCCGATTGAGTCAACTTCCTTGCCTGTTACGTTCATTTTTCTTACTGCAATAAGCAAGAGAGAACGCACAGGACAACAAGCTTCATTTTCAGACTTGGCATATAATGTGAATTGGTTGATGAAGGCGGAGTGTTATTGATTCCTTTTGTGCATTAACTGAATCGTTCCCATTATAAAAAACAAGTTCATGATTCTACTCGTTTTATCATGCTGTCTCACAAATGAAACATCAACGATAAACCAGCTCACTACATCACAGGAAAAGCCGGCTGCCAGCCGGTTCCTCGTCCATTGGCCTTTGTTTATAAAAAACCATCCCTCATCATAGGCATATACTTTACACTCTCGGGACTTCCATGTAAAAGGCTTAATTATTCTGAGCCGGTTCCGGTAAAAATGATAGCTGGCTGTGCCTCGCCGGAAACGGCTCCAAATAAGATTTCTGTCGTCTATTAAAACATGTTTTAAAGGCAATGATAAAATGACGGCACTCATAAAACCATGCTCATGCAGGTGGCGTGATCCGAGCGGAGATGACCGCAAGTATAAATAAGCAGGGTTCAGCGTAACATGCTTACCTGTATTTATAAAGGCCTGTACATAGATGGCGTTAATGGATTGGTTTGAGTTTATTCCGTATTGACAGGAAAATTTTAATTGCTTTGGAGCCTGATAAATCACTCCGGGCAAAATCCAAACTGCAGTAGGAGTTGCATCCCTTTGTGCAAAGGGTTTTGTTCCACCTAGGAGAATTATAGCTAAGAGACATGTAAACAAGAATCGCCGGTTAAATAATATGTGAAAAGTGTTTCTTTTTTCAGTTGACATCATTTTCGGCATAACCTGATTTGTATTACTTCGCAAAAGAATTACCATAAAATAATCACTCTGATATAAAACAAATGTGTAAATTCTGTGGTAGGATAGTTTGATTAAATAAGTCATTTTATTTAACCAGGAAAACTTAGTAGCACGAATAGGCTTGCTGATTAAGTCTTGAAAAATGATGAAATAAAAAAATCAGTAAAGTACAGGTAGTTTTAAATGACAGGAAAATGATTCCTTTGGTTGGGTTGATCGGGCTAGTGGGCGACGCACGCAAATAGCTTAACCCCAAGGATCGGTGCAGTTCGCAATGCAGTGACTTGGATTAGGTACTTTTGTTACTATGAATGAACATCATCGTTTTATCGCAAGATGTGTTGCTCTTGCTAAAAAGGCAGCAGAAGAAGGTGAAAGCCCTTTAGGAAGCGTCATCTTAAAAGACGGGATAATTATTGGAGACGGATATTAAAAGAGCCGGCAGTTAAAGGATATTACGAGGCATGCGGAAATTGTTGCGTCGATATATTCATCCAGACTTACAGCAAAACCAGCAATGAGTTTTCTTATAAATTGGATTGTTGAATCAGATTGTTAAATTAAAACTGATCAAATATCACCCCGCAGAAATAACAGTGGCTCCGATTAGTCAGAGCCTCTGCGGGCATTAAGCAATAAGTTGAACTTTCAATTGTCTTATTCGATATACCATTACTTCTGATGATAAGACAATTATCATTCAATCATATCAAATGTCTCTTTTCATTTGCCTTTACTATACTTATCGTCACATTCACATTTATTGAGTGTCACTTTAAGTATTTGTCCGCCCCCGATTGATAAAGGACCGAATCCCTGGTTAGAAACGTACAGGTTACCATCAGGACCATATGTTAAACCGGTTGGCACAGACAGGCCTGTGGCAATGACCTCTTTGTTACCGGATTGATCAACTTTTACAATCCGACCAAACCAGGTGCAGGGAGTGGGGCGCCAACAGTATTTTCCAAAACATATAGATTGCCTTTTTTATCATAGGCCAGACCCAATATGGTAGTAAAGCCTGTGGCCCATTCCTGTATATCACCGCTTAAACTGATCTTGAATATTTTGGACTTCCCGAAACAATGGGGAATGTATTTAAGTTTCCAATATAGAAGTTCCCATATCTTACAATGTATGGTGGCCGTATGAATGAGATGCAGATGTAGATAGTTGATCAACCAGTGTAATAATTAATCGGTTGGAAGCATTGATTCATAAAGCCGGAGGTGCCGGAGAGTGCTGCAATAACTCCTTTACTTTCGTTTTGATATAACCGTTTTGGAAATAGGGATAGATGTTTTCTCCCGGGCAAGTGGTCTGCTTGCTGTAATCGCGGTGCGTGGCGATGGTTTCAGGAGAGATATTATATTTCTTACAGAAATGAGCTATGAGCCGCGTCAATACATCTAATAGCTCCGGGTTCAACTTCTGTTGACCGTAATTGCCCAGGAAGCAGATCAGCAAATGCCCTGTGGGATCATATTCTGTATTGGTTTCGCCTACAGTGTTAACATTTCGGCCTTCATATATTGTACCGTCAGCCGCAATTAAATAATGATAGGGTACATCTGTCCAGTTGCGGTCTGAACCCATGCACCAGGTCTGGATATTTTTCAATCTTTGTCCTCCATCGGCGGAGGCTTCCAGCACTTTGCCTCCTTCATGGTGAACGGTAAT